>DASTZB010000422.1:0-11645 GCA_035764525.1 Chitinophagaceae bacterium
AAAGGATCTGTTTTTCTAAGTGGTATGTAGGCCCAAAATATATTTTCCTGAAAACAGATGTGACATACAAAGGTGATAAACGATTGGACAGCCTGGGAAAGACATTAGAGGTCAATTCCACTGTCAGCCAGCTTGGGGCGATCGTAGAATTAGATAAACGTGATAATATTTTCACGCCTGATAAAGGGCTGAAGGTCCATGTGGATGGTTCAAGATCTGATGATTTTTTGGGAAGCGATTATGAATACTGGCGGGTGAACTATTTTATGTTTGCCTATAAACCTCTTTCAAAAAAATTGGTAGCTGGCTTGAGATTGGACGGACAACAAGCTTTCGGTGAGCCGCCATTTTTTATGCTTCCTTATTTATCTATGCGAGGTTTACCAGCTGTACGCTACCAGGGTAAAGCGGATATCCTTTCTGAAATTGAAATGCGATGGGACTTTGTATATAGATGGAGTCTTATGTTATTTGGAGGCACCGGAAAAGCATTTGATGAATGGAGCCATTTTGATGATGCTGACTGGATAACAAGCTACGGGACCGGCTTCAGGTATTTACTTGCAAGAAAATTCAAGTTGCGGGTGGGGATCGATGTTGCAAGAGGACCCGATACATGGGCCTATTATATTGTGTTTGGCAGCAATTGGGTGAAATAATTATTTTACTGTTGTATAAGAGTTTTCAAAAATTTTCTCCGCAGTTTCAGGATTTAGTTTAGTTTTAGTAAAACCGACAACTGCTCATGCTAAGATTTTCATTAGCCGTTATTTTATCTGTTTGCGGCTTTTGCGTATTGAATGCACAAAATTCCGCATTTAAAATATTTGAAGCTGTAAAAAATAATAATATAAATGAAGTAAGATCATTGCTTGATCAGAAGGCCGATCCAAACAGTGTTGATGAGGATGGTGATCATTTACTGATGTATGCGGCGCTTTATTCATCTCCTGATTGCATGCAATTGTTAATTGAAAAAGGGAGTAATGTAAATTCGAAAAATAAAATTGATGAAACTGCCTTAATGTGGTCCGTTCATGATCTTGCAAAAATGAAATTGCTGATACAGCATGGTGCAGATGTAAATGCAAAAGCAAAGTCTGGTAATACTTCATTGCTCATTGCTTCTATCGGGCATGGGAAATATGATGCAGTGAAATTGCTGATAGATAAAGGTGCTGACGTATTTGCGGTAAATAATCGAAAAGAAAATGCCTTAGTCAGGGCTTCCCTATTCGGCGATACAGCTACTATTTCTTTACTGCTCAGCAAAGGACTTGATATTAATACATTCACCCTGGATTCGACAACTGCATTGATCAATGCAATACTAAATGCAAATAAGCCGGTTATTTTTCAATTATTAGAAAGAGGCGCCGACCCCGACAAGCTTAGTTTTTTTGGATTGACCTCACTATCATTCGCCGTGATCTTTACGGATGCCGAAGCAGTAAAAGCAATATTGAAAAAAACAAAAAAGGTCAACGCAATGGATGTAGGTGGAAATACCGTATTAATGTATGCAGGTTATAACGAGCACGACGATGTTGAAATGATACAAGCACTGCTTGATAAAGGTGCAGATGTAAATATTAAAGCAAAGGATGGTGCAACCGCTCTTTCCTGGGCTTCAAAAAAAGGAAATACAGCAACAGTTGCATTATTAAAGAAAGCCGGAGCAAAATAATTCTATAAAAATTTTTTTATGAAAAAATGGGTCGTCCTTTCCACAATAGTTATCGTGATCGCATCATTCACAACTATAACAAATAAAAAAGATAACAATGATCCTGAAGCGATAAAAAAAGCAATCAATAAAAGTTTGCCATTGTTGCAAACTACCAGTCATACTTTTTTAGAAAATGCCGGGGGCTGCCAATCTTGTCATCACCAGGATCTGACCGCAGTTAGTTTATCATTGGCAAAAGAGAAGGGTTTTAAAATCAATGAGGACGGTCTTAACGAGATATTTGATTCTATACAGCAGGTGATTAGATCACGAAAAGAAGTGCTGGCACAGAATGATGACCCGGTTGCTATCGTAATGTCAAGTGGTTATCAGCTGTGGGCATTATGGGCAAATAAATATAAATCCAATAAGCTTATCGAAATGTTGGTGAAGAATTTAATGCAACGACAAACTGGTGAAGGTAGCTGGGTAAGCCCCAATCCCCGGCCGCCATTGGAATTTTACTCTTTCAGTGCAACAGCTCTTATGGTATCGGCTATTCAATATTATGCACCACCTTCTCTGAAACCAGAAATCTCACAACGAATTGAAGAGGCCCGTGCCTGGATGACCCGAACAGTGCCGGAAACTAATGAAGAAAAAGTTTTTCAGATACTCGGGCTTAAATGGATCAACGGAGATAAAAATTTTATCCAGCAGCAGACAAAAAAATTATTGGTAACCCAACGTGAAGATGGCGGATGGTCGCAATTGACAAATCTTGAGAGTGATTCTTACGCAACCGGCCAGGCATTATATGCATTGTATGAATCCGGACAATTAAAGCCCGATGAGGCAGCTTTTCAAAAAGGCATTTCTTTTTTATTAAAAACTCAATATGAAGATGGGTCATGGAAAGTGAAATCCCGTTCCATTCCTTTTGTCCCTTTTGTTCAGAATGGATTTCCTCACGATAAAGATCAATTCATTTCTGCGGCCGGAACTAATTGGGCTACTATAGCCCTGACATTAGCAGTAAAATAAAAACTAACAAATCAGGATAAGACTATATGAAAGCGAATCCAACATTCTTTGCCCCGATGATATATCTCAAACAAGTGGCTCCAGCAATTGTATTTTATAAAAATGCATTTGGTGCAATTGTTTTGCGTCAATGGAATAATGAGGATGGCAGTGTACATGTAGCAGAAATGTCTATTAACGGGGCATTGTTTCATATGCATGAAGAAAGTAAACGGAACAATGAATTAAGCCCCGGAACATTGAAAGGCACTTCTATTGCAATAGGTTTATTTGTTGATGATCCACAGGCAGTGATGGCTAAAGCTGTTGCAGCAGGCGGTACAGAAATTGATCCTGTAAAAGACTATGATTACGACTACAGCCAGGGATGTCTTGCTGACCCTTTTGGCCACCATTGGCTTATTGAAAAAAAATTGGCGAAGTAATTTAGATTTAAAACCAATAAATTCGCTTTTTGTACGTTTTAAAAAAACCCGTACCTGTAAAAACTGAAAATCACTCCTTATGAAAAAACCATCCAACAAAGGAAACGGGTCTGCCATCGCCATAATCGCCACATTGGAAGAACCCGATCTACTTCAAATCTTAGTGGAAAAGTTAGCTGAATGCAATGTTGATATTGGTTATTCTTTACAACAAGTGCAGCCAGGCTGGGAAGCAATAGAGTCTTCATCTATTGAAGTTCTTGCAAGCGGAGGTATCCATTTTTCAGATAAAGCGGATACCACCAAAACTCCTTTTGTCACTAGTTTTTTGTTTACATGTATTAAAGGGGCAAAAGGAAAATATGATCTTACCTGGAGTCATTCACTTTCCTGAAAACAATTCATAAAAAAGGCTGCATTAAAGTGCAGCCTTTTACATATTTACAGGCTTGGTTAATCATCCTTTTTCACCTTCTTTTCACCATCCTCAATTTTTATTTTTGTTTCGCCGTCTTTGATCTTTACTTCATCTCCATCCACCTTCTTTTTATAATCGCCATACTTGATTTTGTATTCATCATCAATATCATATTTGCCATCGCTTGATTTTACAATATGCCCGTTGACCACATTGCCAGTTGCGCCATAAATAGTATCCTTTGTCTCTCTATCTACATAAATATAAACAGGCTTATGCGTTTCAGTATTTACCATTCTACCTGTTTTCTCATCTTTTTCAAGATTTATATACTTACCTGCTGTTAGATCATAATATCTTTCCCTTTTACAAGCTGTAAATATTAAGGTGACTGCGAGGCTTGCTAATAATAGTTGTTTCATGTTTTTTATACCTAAGAAAACAATTATCAGACCAGCAAGGCCAGACGATAAAAAACACGCATAAAATATTATGTTTTTTTTAATTGGGTATTTTTTTCCCTATCTATAAGAAACGGAACTAGAAAGAGATCGAAAAAGGGTTTTTTAAGCACTTTGACAATAATGATTACCTTTATCGAATGCTTTTTCAAAAAGAACATTTAAACTCCGGTAATAATTACAACTGGACAGGTGAATTCATCTTTGATGGCACACCAAGTCGCAGGCTTTTTGACCGCCAAAACGGGAATCAGTTACTTTTTATCATTAATCTCTATGCTTCACAAACCGATAAGTTTTCAGAACATCAAGTGCAACATGTCGAAGAAATGCTGGTAAATAAATTGCCGGAAGGAGTTAAAAGTGAGATCTCCGTTCTGAATTGGCTAAAGGAAAATGGGCAATTATTTTTGATAAGCCAATAATCAACAAGGTCACCTCGCTTAGTGAGTTTTAAAAAATCTGGCAGGGTTTTTTATCTGTTTACACCTGTAATGTAACATTATTCATCACCGGATAAATTTTTGTTTATGCGTTGGATAGGTGGAAGAGAAAGCTCAAACGTAGATGACCGTCGCGGTGTCTCAGCTGGAGGCATCGCCGCAGGTGGCGGTATTATTGGCGTTATTGTTCTCGTACTTAATTTACTGCTTGGTGGTGGTAGCGGCAGTGACGATGGCTCCATACCAATTCAACTTCCGGGGCAAACTCAGCAGTTGTCTCCCGAAGAAAAAGCAGCAGATGATGAAAGAGCAAAATTTGTAAAAGTTGTTTTAGGATATACTGAAGACGTGTGGGACCATTTATTTGCTCAACAAGGAAGTACTTATCAACAACCGACACTTGTTCTTTTCCGTGGCGCTGTTCAATCAGCATGTGGTAATGCCAGTGCAGCTTCCGGTCCATTTTATTGCCCGGGTGATCAGGAACTTTATATCGATCTTTCTTTTTACCAGGAATTGGAAGAACGCTTCCAGGCGCCAGGTGATTTTGCAATGGCCTATGTTGTGGCTCATGAAGTTGGCCATCATATTCAAAAGCTATTAGGCATTTCTGAAAAGATGGACAGGATGCGTCAACAAATGAGTCGTGAAGAATACAATAAGTATTCAGTGATGCTTGAATTACAGGCTGATTTTTTAGCCGGTGTGTGGGCACATCATGCACAACAAATGAAAAATATTTTAGAGGCAGGTGATATAGACGAAGCATTAAATGCCGCCAACGCTATTGGTGATGACAGGCTTCAAAAAGAATCACAGGGTTATGTAGTTCCTGAATCATTTACTCATGGTACATCAAAGCAACGTATCTATTGGTTTAAAAAAGGATTTGATACAGGCGATATGAAGCAAGGGGATACTTTCAATGATCCGTCATTGCAATAACCCAATTCTCCCCAGCCCAAAAACTGGAAACCTGTACAGGCAGAGCAATGATTTTATTTTCCACTCATACATTTTAAAATTTTTATACCCCGTAGAAAGAATAATTTAGTTGGCCAATTCTTTTTTATGAAAAAGATAATTGCCTTAGCATTCATTCTTTCCCATGCTTCATTATTATTTGCCTGTACTACTTTTTTCATAAACAAAAACGGTCAAATGGTTTTCGGTCGGAATTATGATTGGGTTACTGATGCCGGGATGGTATGTACAAATCTCAAAGGGTTATCAAAAACTTCCATGAAAACGGAAAATGGAGAAACGATCAGCTGGATATCAAAATATGGGAGCATTACTTTTAATCAATATGGAAAAGAATTTCCAACAGGTGGTATGAATGAAAAAGGCCTGGTAGTGGAGCTCATGTGGTTAGATGAAACAAAATACCCTGCAGCAGATAACAGGCCTGCTATTGGTGTATTGCAATGGATACAATACCAGCTAGACAATTGCGCAACCATAGAAGAAATAATTGTTACAGATCAGCAACTTCGGATTTCACCTACGGGTACTACTCCCCTTCATTATCTCGTTGCAGATGCAAATGGCAAAGCAGCAACCATTGAATTTTTAAAAGGTAAAATGGTTGTACATAAAGGAAGTGATCTTAGTTTTCCTGTTTTTACAAATAACACTTATGATGAATCAGTAAGGTCTGTTAAGAATTCATCTTCTAACAGCAATAACTCATTGGACCGTTTTGGAAAAGCCTGCAAAATGATACAACAATTAAATACGACCAACATCAGCAAACCTTTAAACGATTATGCATTTGATATTCTTGGAGAAGTTGCGCAGGGTGATTTTACAAAATGGAGTATTGTATACGATATCACCAATAAATCCATTCAATTCAAAACGAATCGTTTTAAACAAGTAAAAACTGTCAGCTTTTCAGCATTTGATTTTAATTGCACGGCCATGGCAAAAGTGTGGGATATGAACCAACCAGCAAGCGGTACGATTAATAACATGTTTCAAAATTTCAACAACGATATCAATAAACGAATTGTAGAAACTGCTGCAAAAGAAAGTGAAAGCCAGGTTCCCATCGGTCAAAAAAACAGGGACGCTTTATGGCAATATGCATCAAAAATTAAATGCCAATAGTTTTTTCTCCTTTTTTTATTTACTCTTCCCTTCGGTGCAGTTTTTGTGCACCCATCATTGTATTCATTTATTTTACCACAAGCTTATGGTCATGAACACAAATGATTACAAACAGATCGCTACCGATTTTTTAATGCTTGCTTCCAAAGGAAATTCAAAAGAAGCTTTTAGCAGATACGTGGATAAAAATTTTAAGCACCATAATATATATTTCAAAGGTGATGGTGAATCTTTAATGTTAGCAATGGAAGAAAATGCAAAGAAAAACCCTAGTAAGATATTCGAAATTAAAAGGTCATTGAAAGATGGCAATTTAGTAGCAGTTCATTCATTTGTCAGTCAAAAACCTGGTGACCCCGGCGCTGCAGTTGTTCATATATTCCGTTTCGAAAACGACAAGATCATTGAATTATGGGACCTGGGGCAGGCGATTCCATTAGAAACAGTGAATGAAAATGGAATGTTTTAATTATTGCTTACTAAAATTAAATCTATGATACCGACAAATAATATAGCAAAAGCAGCAACAACAATTAATGTCACTGCTGACAAAGTATGGAAGGCTTTAACAGATCCTGAAATGATCACGAAATATATGTTCGGAACAAAAGTTACTTCTGATTGGAAAGAAGGAAGTAAAATAATTTGGAAAGGAGAATGGGAAGGAAAATCTTATGAGGATAAAGGAAAAATCCTTCACTTTGAGCCCAGAAAAAGATTACAATATAGTCACTACAGTCCGCTTTCAGGACTTGATGATAGAGCTGAAAACTATCATGTAGTCACTATAGACCTGACCAAAAAAAATAAGCAAACTGAAGTCACTTTAACACAGGATAATAATGCTAGTGAAAAAGAAAAAGACCATTCTGAAAAAAATTGGAAGATGATGTTGGTATCACTTAAAAAGCTTTTGGAAGAACCCGATTAATCATTAATCAAACTTATAATTTAAAGCAAACCCACTTGTTTTACCATTGGTAAAAGGCAATATTGATAAGTTCGGATCTTTAATTAATTTATTTTTATGAAAGTGAGGCACCAATATTCCTGTTAATGTTCCCTGCGTAATCCCTAAAAGTATGTCTGAAGGAAAATGAAATCCCCCTCTATGTCTTAAATAAGCTATCGTACCTGTGGCAAGACCCGCAGCACTATAAAACACCCATTTCACTTTTGATTCGGGATAATAATCTGCATAAACTTTTGCCATAAAAAAAGTGGAAGTAGCAACTAGTGCTACATGTCCGGCATAAAAAGAGTTCTTTGCTCCGCCTCTTGTTCGCCAGCTCATATCAGTTTCATCACTGTAAGCATAGGGTCTGTATCGATTGGTAAAATACACTGACCCGGTATATAACAGACCTGTTACTGACATTGCTTCGAGGTATAAAAAACTAAGCTTAAAAAAATCTTTCCTTGTTTCCTTACCAGCAAGAAAAAACATTGGAAGGGTCATTGATGCATAAAATATATAATTACTGGTATTGCCGTTGCTTTCAGAGTATGGACGCACGGCCCAACGGTCAAACGCATTAATATCATTTATGTCCAGGCTTAAAATTTGTTCTTCAGTAGATCGTTCTTTGCTGTAAATTTTTGTGAATGCATATGCTGACCAGCCGGCACCAACAGCAAAAACAGGAAGATCGACAGACGGCTTAAGCCTATATACTGGTTGTAGCTTCACTCTTGACTTCGTAACAGCAGATTTTTCGGTCAACGTATCAGCAGATTGCAAACTATCATTGCTGTTCATTCTCAAAGTATCCACTTGAGAAAAAGAAAACAAATACAAAGCAATTGCCGCACAACAACACAAATACTTTTTCATCATTCGCAGATTTAAGGTTAAACATGCGAAGGGCTTTTAAGGATATAAAAAATCATGCCACCTCATGATTGACTGAGTAAAATGATCAGACCCCTGTTTTGGAAAAGAGTTTCTCCGATACTATAACAAATAATTACTATGAAAAATAAATACGCCACGTTTTAATATTTAGGTTATCAGGATTTTCCCTAAAAAAGTATCCACAACATGTAAAAAATCAGGAAAAATCATTGCATAAAAAAAGCCGTCTGCAAAAAACGCAAACGGCCAAGGAAGGGACTTGTCAAATCGTCAAATCGCTACCTATTTCTTTATATAACCAAATAGTCCATGTTCTTCATCATCAGGACCCGCAGCAAAAAATAGCCAATTACGGTTTAATGCTGTCGAAGTAGAAGGAGCAAAAGCTATGCCCCAAAGCCCTTCGATCACTATTGGTTGACCATGTTGGCGAAGCTGACCAAGGAAATTTCCATTTTCAGTGTAGGCATTGATATGGCCATCACCAAAATTTCCTACAAGAAATACATTTGTATTATTGCTGCCTTCACCCCAAAAACCTGCAGGAGCTTTTGCAATACCCCAGGGAGCATTTAGTTGCCCATTAGAAATAAATCTTTTTACCATTGAACCATCAGGATTAAAAATATCAACATAGCCAAGCCCGTCGCCTGTCACTTCTTCACCTTCCACCGGGTCTAGTTTAGCATACATTACATATAATTTGCCATCAATAGCCTGGATATTAAAAGGTGAATAACCGTCAGGAAGATTTGGATCACTAAATTCTTTTCCTGCTACTTCAACCCAGTTTTTATCAAATACTTCAATTTCACCTTCGGAAAAATTGGCCACATACAGAAAATTATTACCGCCATCGGCAGCTAAAGCTATACCGAGGTAAGCATCGCCCGGGTCGTTTATCATTCTTACAGCACTACTACCACCATTCCATCCTGAAATAGCGCCATCAGCTCCTGCAAAAATGAATCTTGCCGCGTTACCATTTGGAAGTTTAAAATCGGAGGTGCCATTAAACACTTGCCCTGTTGGGTGACCAACTGTTGATGTACCCGCACCAGGAATGCTTACTGGTGATATTGATGCAGGAACTCCTTCTCCATTTAACACAAGGCTTTTACCTGTACCTTCAGCAGAAACCCATGCGGGGCCCGAAGTGGGAAAAGAAATTCCCCATCCGTTCACCATATTAGGATCAATGTGGGCAGGCTCATACTCATCATTATCTCCCACAAGATTTACCTGAACAAAATCCTTCAGGTCCTGTGGAGGAATAGCCTTAGTTGCTATCTCTTCATTTGGTGTGGTTGTTTTTTCTACATTTTTTTGACAGCTGAAAGTAACGGTTAGTAATACGAGTGCAAAAGCCGGGTAAGCTGCTTTGCTTAAGATCTTTCCCATAAAATTTTTATTTAAAGTTGAATAATAGACTCTCCGTCGTAAACATCCGAGTTTCCGACAAGATTTTTGTTCGCCATTCAAAGGGGGTTGTAAGAGTATCGGAGTTAATTCGGAGAAAGTTGCTATCGGTCAAAAAAACATTTTTGATCTTTAACCTCAATAAAAAAATTCCGTTTGGGGAAACGGAATTAAGTAAGACAAAAAATATTTTTTAAGCTTCGGGGGGATTATTTTTCAGCATTCCTCATAAAAAGGTAATAGCCCAAAAAACTAAGTGAAATGCTGAAAGCCATGATGGCTAATGAATGAAAGCCCAGCGGTTGGGTATAATTAACGCCTGTGAGGCCCAGACCAATACCGGCTAAAATTGCAAACCATTTCACATTGGCGTACCTGTTATCTTCCGGTTTTGGGGTAGCCAATATAGATTGAGCAATGTTTTCAGAAATTCCCTTGTCAACAATTTTGTTTTTAAGCCGGTGTTCAAATATCCGCTTCATGATGTTTATAATAAAATACATAAACATGCCAACAACAAAAGTGGCTGCTGCGACTTGAAACATTTCACTGTCATACTTAAAATAATAAATGGGGCGAGTATCCTGTGCATTAACTGTCATACCTGCTAAACATATTCCTGAAACTGTCAATATCTTTTTCATTAATTTGATTTTATAGTGAATAAGACGGATGTCATTGATAATTGTTGCAATTGATTTAATATAGATCCAAAACCTTCATTTCCTTCTGGTATTTTTTATACATGTCGATAAGCAAGTATACTAAAACAGTTATGGCTGTTATAACTATCAGGTAAATGAATATTGTTCTTATACCTTCAAAAAGATCAAAATAACTTTGAAATAGATATATAACTCCGCCAAGAAAAGCTATTCCCATAAAAGCAAATATCCATGCAAGTGCTTTGTCATTTGCAATTGTAGTTTTGGGAGAAGGTAATTGTTGCAAAACCATTTTTGAAAGATCAAAATCAAAAGCAGGCTGCGGCTGTTGTTTAATTCCTGTGATCATTAATTGATAAACTTCAACTTTCGCTCTGCATTCCTCGCACAAATGGATATGTTCAGCAATTCGTTTTTCGCAAGCAAGTCTATCTATTGCATATTGCTGCACTTCGTCATCAGTAAGATGTTTCGTTACCATAGATCCTCCTTTTTATAATGAAGCATAAGATCGTTCTTTAATTCTCTTCTTGCTCTGAATAAATAACTTTTTACGGTTCCGGCGGGCAAACCGGTTATTGTACCTATTTCATCATAGCTTAATTCTTCATTATGAAATAAACCGATCAATGTTTTATAGATCGCCGGCAGTTTTTCTATCTTCTTTTTTACGATCTCTGAAATATTTTTCCCGATAACAAACGTATCTACCGGCTCATCAAAATTTCCTTGTGCGTTGTTCATCATGTCAAGGATTTCGTTTGATTGATCCGTTTCTGTTTCAAAAATATTTTCGGTCAACACCAATTTTTTCTTTCGCAGGTGATCGATACAAGTATTATAACATATTTGTCCTATCCAGGTCGAAAGTTTTGATTGAAATTTAAAACCCGGTAATTTTTGATATACTTTTAAATAGATATCCTGGGCAATATCTTTTCTGTCGCTGTCATTAACTATCATATCAAAAATGATCTTTGCCACGAGATTCTCAGTATTCTTAATAATAATACCAAAAGCGTTGCTCTCGCCTCTCAATACCCGATCCACAAGGTGGCGGTCTGTGGTATTTAGCCCGGTATTATTATTCACTTGCCATTTGACGGGTTGGTTACATAAATGTTGCAATTTATT
>DASTZB010000423.1:0-4943 GCA_035764525.1 Chitinophagaceae bacterium
ATGGTATGAGTACTGGAAAGAGGAACGAATGAAATGGCATTTGGCGCTTGGTTTTGGAAAAGAGCAATATCGGTTTCATGATCATATCAAACTGGCTCATTATGCGGATGCAGCCTGTGATATTGAATTTAATTTCCCGATAGGGTTTAAAGAACTCGAAGGTATTCATAGCCGCACTGATTTTGATTTAAAAAATCACCAGGAATACAGTAAAAAGAAACAACAATATTTCGATAATGAGGTAGATTCCGCAACTGGCAAACCTTACGGTAATTATATTCCTTATGTAATTGAAACCTCCATTGGTTTGGATCGAATGTTCCTTGCTGTCCTCAGTTATTGTTATGAAGAACAGGATCTGAGCACACCTGAAAAGCAAGACAGCCGTGTTGTTGTAAAGTTTCCTGCCAAACTTGCACCAATGAAGCTGGCTGTTCTTCCATTAATAAAGAAAGATGGGTTGCCTGAAATCGCAAGA
Organism: Chitinophagaceae bacterium; assembly: GCA_035764525.1. GTDB lineage: Bacteria > Bacteroidota > Bacteroidia > Chitinophagales > Chitinophagaceae > VBAS01. The sequence continues at coordinate 479 of DASTZB010000423.1, forward strand.
AAAATAATGGATGATTGCAAATCTTCTTTTCGCTGCTTTTATGAAGAAAAAGATACAATTGGTAAACGATATCGCCGCATGGATGCGATTGGTACGCCATTCTGTGTTACAGTTGATCATCAAACCAAAGAAGATAATACAGTTACTATTCGATACAGAGACACCATGAAACAGGAAAGAATTTCTTTGGAGAAAGTAAGAGAAATTGTAATGAAGGAAATTCAATGATCAAGCGCCCCGGGAGATCATCACTCCGATATAAGCCATAATTAAAGCAATAAGAAGCAGGAGCCGGCCGGTCCATCTGGCAATCAATTTTATCCTTTGATTTTCCATTTGATCAATTGCTTTTCTGCCAACAATTACGTCGTGCATCAAACTAATTGTTAGCATTAAGACAAATAAGATAATTTTTAGTTCAACCAGCTGGCCATACCGGGTCATAATAAAAAAATCCAGTGAGAAGCTGATACCTCTTAAATAAATATTCAATAAACCGGTTACAAACATGATCGCAAGAACAATATATCCGTAAAAACGAAATTTCAATCCTGTTGCCATTAGTAAATTCCTCCTATCAGGATTATTCTTAATTCCCGGAAGTAGTACCAACGGCAGGAATAACATGCCGCCGATCCAGAATGCTGCACCAACGATATGCAACCAAACACTTATGTAATACCAGGTATTCACGCCCCGAAGTTAAAGGAACCTGTTCCAGATTATTATTTATTGAAACGGTTCAAAGCAATCAAATAAAATTTACCCAATTATATTAGTTACTTAACAAACAATTTGGATTGTAATTTATATTTTGCAGTTTATTGGTCAGTAACCTAAACTTTTTTTATGAGAAAGCACTCATTCACTTTTTGTTTATTACTTCTGGTTTCAAGTCTTTTATTTTCCCAGGATAATAAAATATCACAAGATCAGTCTATTGGAAAATCTTCCTTTTTCGCAGAACTTGGTGGCCCTGGTATTCTTTTTTCAGCAAACTATGATACAAGGTTTAAACAAAGTCGCTTAGGTTTTGGAGGAAGAGTAGGTATTGGATTCGTCAGTGCTTACGATGAATATTATGATCCTACAACCGGCCAATATTATGGTGGCGATGAAGAAACTGCAATTACATTTCCAGTCCAACTAAATTATATTTTTGGAAAAGGGAATTCGCCCCATGCTTTCGAAGTAGGTGCCGGCATTACCTATGTCAGCAAGAAGCTAAACATTATGAACTTCGATTCCTACGGCAATGAAGATCAAAGAACACAATTGTTCGGAACTTTTTGCTTTATGTATCGGCGCCAACCAGTTAATGGAGGTTTTTCCTGGAGAATTGGATTTACCCCGATGATTGGTAAAGGATACATCCAGGCTTTTGGGGGTGCCAGTGTTGGCTATAATTTCTGATATCGGGCTACTTATAATTTAAATATTATAAGTAGCAAAGTAATAAATTAAAAAAGGGGGTGTCATATTGATGCTCCCTTTTTAATATCTATCAGTTGTTAGGTTGACTTATGTCATAAATCTATGCTGGTCATTCAGAGTACTTTGAGCAATAATTCTCAACCTCAAAAATCTCTGAAATGGAAACCGTCGTTTCTCCCACAGTGGACAAGCAAAAAAACTTAAAAGCCAAAAGCAAGTTTTCAATCATGGATGGAAATGAAGCGGCGGCATATATCGCTTATAAAACAAGTGAAGTTTGTGCGATCTATCCCATTACTCCTTCATCGGCAATGGGTGAATGGGCCGATGAATGGAGCAGTAATAATGTAAAAAATATTTTTGGAGAAACGCCAAAGGTGATCGAGATGCAAAGTGAAGCTGGCGCCGCTGGTGCTATACATGGAGCATTGCAGGGCGGTGCATTGGCATCCACATTTACCTGTTCCCAGGGTTTATTACTAATGATCCCGAATATGTATAAAATAGCAGGTGAATTAACACCGGCTGTTTTTCATATCGCAGCGAGAGCCATTGCCACACATGCACTTTCCATTTTTGGTGATCATAGTGATGTGATGGCAACAAGATCAACAGGCTTTGCCGAATTATTTGGCAGTAATCCGCAACAGGCGATGGACATGGCGATGATCGCTCATGCGGCAACATTGAAAGCAAAAATTCCTTTCTTAAATATTTTTGATGGCTTCCGTACTTCACATGAGCTGAACCAGGTGGCAGTAATACCGGATGATGTAATTAAAAAGATGATCGATGAACAAGCTGTGAATGAACATCGTCACCGTTCAATGAATCCCGATCATCCGCATGTTCGCGGCACGGCACAGAACCCGGACGTGTTTTTCCAAAGTCGTGAAGCATGTAATCGTTTTTACAGACAGGTGCCGGAGATCGTGGAAGAAACAATGAAGAAGTTTGAAAAGCTAACTGGTCGTTCTTATAAACTTTTCGATTATTATGGTCACCCGGAAGCAGAACGTATTATTATAATCATGGGTTCCGGCTTTGGTCCTGTGCATGAAGTGACTGATTTTCTGAATAACCGTGGTGAAAAAGTAGGCTACATAAATGTGCATTTGTTCCGTCCTTTCTCTATAAAACATCTGATTGAGGTGATTCCATCAACGGTAAAAAGAATTGCTGTCCTGGATCGTTGCAAAGAGCCGGGTGCCATTGGCGAACCTCTTTATATGGATGTGATCAGCGCCTTGCATAGTGATTGGGAGTCTACGATGCCAAAAGTGATCGGTGGTCGCTATGGATTGGCATCAAAAGAATTTAATGCAGGCATGGCCAAAGCAGTCTTTGATGAACTGAGTAAAGAAAAGCCAAAGAATAATTTTACGATCGGAATTGATGATGATGTAACACATACAAGTTTAGAATGGGATAAAGACTTTTCGCTTGATCATCGTCACTTATTCCGCGGATTATTCTTTGGCCTCGGCGCCGATGGTACCGTAAGTGCAAATAAAAATACCATTAAGATCATTGGTGAAGTAACTGATGATTATGTACAAGGCTATTTTGTATATGATTCAAAAAAATCAGGATCTCTTACAGTATCGCACTTGCGTTTCAGCGAGCATCCTATCCGTTCAACTTATTTGGTCGACTCAGCAAACTTTATTGCCTGCCATCATTTCAATTATTTGAAGAAATATGATGTGCTAAAAGATGCTGAGGAAGGAACCGTATTCCTTTTAAATGCCCCGTACCCAACTGAGGAAGTATGGCAGCATTTGCCAAAGAAGATCCAGGAAGAGATCGTTGATAAAAAATTAAAATTTTATGTGATCAATGCTTCAAAAGTTGCCAAAGAAACGGGCATGGGTTCACGGATAAATACAATCTTGCAAACATGTTTTTTTGCTATCGGTAATGTGATGCCAAAAGATGAAGCGATTCAGTATATCAAGAATGCAATTAAAAAAACCTATGGTCGTAAAGGAGATGAAGTAGTACGGAAGAATTTTGAATCGGTTGATCAATCGCTGGAAAATCTTTTTGAAATTGATTATTCAAATTATGTCATCGGCAATAAAGAAATAGAACCACCGATCAGTGGCGATGCTCCTGAATTTGTCCAAAATGTGCTGGCAAAGATTATTTCAGGTGAAGGTGATGATCTCCCGGTGAGTGCCTTCCCTATTGATGGCACTTACCCAAGTGGTACAACTAAATGGGAAAAGAGAAATATCGCGGAGCAAGTTCCCGTTTGGGATCCGCAACTCTGTTCACAATGTGGCAAATGTTATTTTGTTTGTCCTCATGCAGCAATTCGGGTAAAAGTTTATGACAGAGAATGTTTAACAGATGCACCCTCTTACTTCAAACATACTGACCCCATCGGTAAAGAGTTCTTTAAAGACAAAGAAGCGTATACTCTGCAAGTTGCTGTTGAAGATTGTACAGGTTGTAAACTTTGCACAGAAGTTTGCCCGATCGAAAGTAAAACAGAGCCCGGTCACAAGGCAATTGATATGATGGATGTGTTGCCATTGAAAGAAACAGAAAAACAAAACTGGGATTTCTTCCTTTCATTACCTGATATAGACAGGACAAGAGTAAATAAATCAACAGTGAAAGGTTCGCAGTTACTAGAACCACTATTTGAATTCTCGGGAGCTTGCAGTGGTTGCGGTGAAACACCTTATTTAAAACTGCTTACTCAATTATTCGGTGACCGGATGCTTGTTGCCAATGCAACAGGATGTTCATCCATATTTGGCGCTAACCTGCCAACCACGCCATGGACAAGCAATGAACAAGGTAGAGGACCTGCATGGACTAATTCACTATTTGAAGACAATGCAGAATTTGGTTTGGGTATTAAACTCGCCACTGATAAAAAAAGAGAAATGGCTTTGCGGTTGCTGAAAGAATTGCGCGAAGAAGTCGGATCAGAATTAGCTGATGCAATTTTAGCAAATGCAGAGAATACCGAACCTGAAATGATACAGCAGCGTAAGTATGTGAATGAACTAAAGAA
>DASTZB010000424.1:0-5192 GCA_035764525.1 Chitinophagaceae bacterium
CAGTAGCATGGATTTCAGAAAGAAAAGATGTTTTATATGCGCTTTTTTTCCTTGCTGGCCATATTGCCTATACCAAATACATTGATACGGCATCAAGAAAACAATACTGGCTCATTTTATTATTTGTCATCTTATCATTGATGTCAAAACCTGCCGCCGTTATTTTTCCAGTCTCCTTATTTTGTATAGACATTTTGAGGAGACGTGAATTCTCATTTAAACTCATAATAGAAAAGATCCCATTTTTTATTCCCGCAATAATTATGGGTTTGCTAACGATCAATGCTCAGAAAACAGTCGGTGCTACAGGCGAAGAATATTTTGGCCTTGGTAAAAATATTTTATTTGGGTTTTACGGCATCATGATGTACTTCGTCAAAATGATCATTCCATTTAAACTTTCCGCATTTTATCCGTTTCCACCCCTAAATGAAAAATTATCCGCCGTCTATTATGTAGCTCCAATATTCACTTTGTTACTCGCTGCAGTTACCTATTTTACCTGGAAAAAATACAGGTTTGTTGCTTTTGGTATCGCCTTCTATATTGCAAATCTTATATTGGTATTACAAATTTTTTCAGTCGGCAGTGCGGTAATTGCAGAACGATACACCTATGTGCCGTACATTGGTTTGTTTTTTATCGCTGGTTGTCTTTTGGAGAGATATGCCAAAGGCAATATGGCAATAGCTTATGCAGTTATTATACCTGTCACCATTATTTTTTCCGTTTTAACTTTTTTACAAACGAAAACATGGAAAAGCGGGGAAACACTCTGGGATAATGTTATTAAACATCAACCTTGTTCAAGAGCATACAGCGCAAGAGCAACACTTTTCAGAAGAGATGCCAACAAACTCAGGAATGAGGCCGACCAGGCTAAAAATGCAAAAAGAGAACAGGAAGCGAATTTAAAATATGCAGAAGCAAACAAAAACTTTCAGCAGGCAATTGACTATTATACCGAAGCGGTTAAATTAAATGCTATCGATCATGAATCATATAACAACAGGGCAAATATTTATATGGATCAAAATAAATTTGACAATGCCCTTGTGGATTACAAAGAGGCTTTGGCTGTAAAACCAAACTACTACGTTGCATTGGATAACATGGGAGCCTTATTTGCCAGAAGAGGAATGTTTGATTCTGCGTTATATTATTTTACCAAAGTTCTTGAACAGAAATCTGACTACAAACCAACTTATAGCAACAGGGCCATTACCTTTATGAGCCTGAAAAGATATGACGAAGCGATAAAAGACTGGCAACGATTTTTAAGTTACCAACCAAATGACCCGGATGTGATGAATACTATTGGAGAATGTTACCGGATGCTGGGTAAGAACCAGGAAGCGCTTGGGTTCATTAATACCGCTATTCAATTAAATCCCCAGGCAGTTTTTTTCCTGAACCGATCATACACATATAAAAATCTTAATAATATTGAGAATGCCCGCAACGACGCATTGACAGCAAAGAGAGCCGGTATTCAATTAAATGCAGCTTATGCAGCCTCTTTAGGAATACAATAAACTAAAGCTTTAATAATTGCCTGTAACTTTCCGGCACCGCGACATTTTTTTGCATAGCTATATTAGCATCAGCTTTTGCTTTATCGATCTGGCCTAACTTATAATAACAATACGACCGGTTGAGATAATAGTCACCTACTGGATTAAGCTGGATCGCTTTATTAAAATCTGCTAATGCCTCACTGTACTTTTGATAATTATTGAATAAAATGCTTCCCCGGTTATTAAGGGCAAAGTCAGTGTTTGGATTTATCTCCAAACATTTATTGAACCATATCAACGCAGAATCAGGGATATTGAATCGCTGATAAACTGCTCCCTTGGTATAATAGCCTAATTTGTTTCGGGGCTCCAATCTTATCAATGAATTTGCATCAGCTAATGCTAACGTGTCCTTATTAAGTCTTAAATAAATATTCTGCCTGTTCTCATACCCCTTTGCATGATTGGCATTTGTTTTCAGCGCCTCATTGCAATCCTCTAGTGCTATTTGCAACATTTCATTTTGCTTTACTTTATCCTTAACACCTGCAGAAGCGCTAATAAGATAATTAGCACGATTTGTCCTTGGCACGGGTGCACCAGGAAAGCGTTTTATAACGTCAGTCCAAAGTGTCTCACTATTTTTCCAAACTTTTGTTCGCTGAAATGTAATCAATCCAAACCCTAACAATATTACAGCAGCTACCCCCCAGAATAGTGATCTGTTGATCGATGCAGCGTATTTATCGAGTAACATCCCAATCATAAATGCCATACCAATGTAAGGCACATAAGTATATCGCTCTGATAACAATGTACCGCCAATTGAAACAAACTGTAACACGAGAACGACGTTGATCATAAAGAAGAAAAAAGAAAATACAAGTAATCGGTTTCTTCTTTTAAGCCAAACAAGCGTCAAAAGAACTAACATAAATACGGGTGACAATGTCATTGGCAAAGACATGCTGGTTGTCTGTGGAAATGGATGAAAAGCAGACAAGGGATATGGGACAAAAAATCGTACGATATAGATCATGGCTGAGTAAGTCGCGAAAAAGAAACGTGACCATAGTGGATAGAAATCCAGGCTTGCAATAGCTGTTTTGGATTGAAGTTTAAAAGTAAGGACTGCAAAAATTATTGATACAATTAGAAAAGGAATTTTTTCAAGAACTATTCTTCGGGTAAATTTTCGGCCATACCAGTAATCAAGTGACAATAAAACAAGAGGGAGAATTATTGCTGCAGGTTTTGATAAAATAGATACTGCAAAGAACAGGAAACAGTAAATGAGGTTTTTACTTTTGCCGTTGCCTAGAAATCTCCAGTACTGGATCAATGAAAGCAAGAAAAATAAAGTGTATAAAACATCTTTCCGTTCCGATACCCACGCTACGGATTCCACATGCATAGGATGAATACCAAATACAACGGCTGAAAAAGCAGCTACCCATAATCTTTTCCCGGAGATAAGCCAGGTAAAATAAAATACAAGCGCAGTATTAATAAGATGCAGCAGCAAATTTGTAATCAGATAAGAAGAAGGATCAAGTTGGGTCATTGAGTAATTAAAAGCAAGGCTTGCTACCGTGATCGGGTGATAATTCGATACAACCGGCTTGCTAAAAATTCCTGCCCAGTCGGGTCCGCGCAATAGGGCATTTTGCACAACATAATATTCGTCATCCCAATTGGTAAGACTGTTCTTGAGCATGGGCGATAAACAAATAGCAGTAACTAATAAGACAGGAAGGATCCACGGCAGCCATGCTGTCTTTTTTTCTTTTACCTTTTTTTGCCTTGTTTCCGCCGTGCTTTTCGGTTGAGTACTCTTTGCTGATCTTATTTTCTTCTTTTTACTCATCAAGAATAAATTTTATTTCGGATCGGATGCCAAATTAAGTTAGACTAATCATTAATCATAACTGCAAAGCCGTCTTGTACGAATCAGGGATCATAAAACCCTTTTGCAAAGCCGTTACTGCATCTGCCTTTGCATTCAGCAAATCTCCAAGTTGAAAATAGCAATTTGATCGCTTGTAAAAATATTCAGCTTCGGGGTTCAATTCAATAGCTTTTGCAAAATCTGCTAATGCTTCAAAGTATTTTCTAAATTTATCGAAAAAAACATTATTTAAGCTGCAAAGAAGCTTTATAAGCATCGGTTACCACCGTGCCAAGTTGCTGGGCTCTTAATGCATCTTCCCTTGCCTTCGCCAGGTCATTCTTTCTAAAATAACAGATGGAACGATTTAGAAAATAATAATTCACGGGCTGTATACTGATCGCCTTGTTAAATGCAGCCATTGCTTCATCATACTTTTGAAATGAATTCATCAAAATTGATCCTTTATTATTATAGGAACGATGATCGTCAGGCTGTATCTCGATGCACTTATCATAATCGGCCAATGCTTTCGCTGGTTCATTCATTTTATAATAACATACTGCCCGTATATCATAACCTATGCGATAATTCGGTTTTAGCCTTATTAGCTCATTTGCATCGGCGAATGCCTCCTTAAATTGCTGCCTGTCTACATTCATTAATCCACGATATTCAAAAGCAGGGGCATGATTAGGCCTTACCGATAAAGCGACGGCGCAATCCTCATATGCAAGCTTATAAATACTATCCGCAAAAGGTTTTTGATCGGGACGAAGGGCAAGCTTTGAAAGATAGTTTGCCCTGTTCGATCTTGCATAAGGAGCCCTTGGATAAGTCTTTAATGCATCTGTCCATAATGTGCCGCTGTTTTTCCAAACTTTCGTCCGCTGGAAAGTAATGATACCAAATGCAATGATTGCCCCTACTCCGACTGCCAATGACACTCTTTGAGGAACAAATTTCATACGGCTTACCAACACAGCAAACATAAATGCAAGTCCTATATAGGGCACATAGGTGTATCTTTCAGACACGATCGTAAGACCAATAGAAATAATTTGCAGAACAAGTAATAGATTGATCACATAAAAGAATATTCCAAAAACTACAATTTTATTTTTACGAAAAAACCATAAGGCAACTAATAACGCTACAACAAATATGGGAGAAAGATAGATCGGCCAGCCGGCGAAATTTGTTATCGGAAATGGATGAAAAGCAGATAAGGGATAAGGAACAAAAAAGCGAACAAAATAAGTCATCAATACATAACAGGCAAAAAACAACCGATCGGTGATCGAAAAGATACTAAGCCCTGCCATTGCCGTCGAATTTTGAATTTTTACCGTTACTATTCCAAATAGTATTGAAAGAATAAAGAATGGTATTTTATCTGTAAATAGTTTGGAAGTAATTGGCCGATCTTTCCAATAATCAAGCAATAACAAAACGAGCGGGAGAACGATAGCTGCCGGTTTTGACAATAGCGATAAAACAAAAAAAACAAAGCAGATCCAAAAATGGGATCTTTTACCGGTTACTAAATGTCTCCAATATTGCATCAATGAAAGAAGGAAAAAAAATGTATACAATACGTCCTTTCTTTCTGCAACCCATGCCACCGATTCCACATGCATTGGATGAATACCAAACACAAGCGCTACAAAAGCTGCAATGAATTTATTTTTCCCTGATATATTCCAGATAAAATAAAATACAAGTAAGGTATTAGCAATATGAAACAAGTAATTTACTAAAAGGTAGGAAAAAGGATCAAGCCCGGA
>DASTZB010000425.1:0-8187 GCA_035764525.1 Chitinophagaceae bacterium
TAATGCGGTATGATCCTGCGCAGTTTCATGTATTGTCAGTAAAAACAAAGGCGGTGAATTCTGAAAATGCATTTAAAGCAGACATGGAAGATATTTGGAAGAAATTATACCCACATGAAGCAATTGTCGCAAGCTGGTACGATAAAGATATTTATAACAGGTATTTCCCGGTAGACGATATGAAATTCATGTACCTGCTTGCTATAATAATTTTTGCGATCACTTTGATGGGGCTGTTTGGCATGGTGACGTACAGCACAGAAAAGAGAATTAGAGAGATCGGGATACGAAAGGTGGTAGGAGCGTCAGTTTCGCAAATTGTCAATTTGATCTCGTGGAGTTATATCAAGTTGCTAATTATTGCCGGGGCAATTGCACTACCTCTTAGCTATATCTCCGGAAAAATATTCGAAAGCTTATTTATATATCACGATAAACTAAATATTCCATTGATGATCATTTTCCTTGTCTTGATCTTTATGATCACGATCGCTACTATATGTGTGCAGGTTGTAAGAAGTGCTTCCGTGAACCCGGTAAGATCATTAAGAACAGAATAAACTTTGAATTATGCTTAAACACTATTTGAAAATTGCATGGCAAAGCATGTTGAATCAAAGATTGAACAGCGTAATAAATATTTCCGGGTTATCGATTGGCATGGCAGCTTCCTTGTTAATTTTCATGTGGGTTAGTAATGAATTAAGCTTTGACAAATTTCATAAGGATTCAGCAACTATTTACAGGCTCAAGAATTATATTTCTATTGATAAAAAAAGCACCTGGATCTGGGAAAACAGTCCCTACCTGTTGGGAGATGAAGTGCAAAAAAAATTGCCTGAAGTGTTAACAGTTACACGTCTGAGGCCAATGGCATGGGAGAATGTTCATTTCAATATAAAAGGTGAGTTTACCCAGGAAAAAAGCTGTGCTTATATCGACAGTGCGTGGTTTTCAATGTTCAGGTATGATTTTATATATGGCAACGCCAGCGATTTTAACAGTCACCCTTATAGTATGGTGCTGACCGAATCCAAGGCGAAAAAGTATTTTGGAAATGAAGTTCCTTTGGGAAAAACAATTCGCATTGATACATTAGATTATGAGATACGAGGCGTCATCAAGGATATTCCGCCCTATTCAAGTTTTCAATTTGATGTGCTGATCCCCTTAGCTGCACGACGGAATAACCCGGATAATATAAAAAATGATGATAGCTGGGGTAATTTTAATTACCTGACTTTTGTGAAGCTAAATCCTGCAGCTTCCGCCAGGGATATCCCTGCCAAGATCACAACAATTCTGAGTGAGAATAAAAAAAGTGATAATATAAAAACAGGCCTGATCCCGCTTGCGGATATACACTTTGAGAATGATCTGCAAAGCTCTGTCATGGAGCATGGAAATAAAAATGTAGTTTTTATTTTTGCAATCTTAGGCGTCCTATTATTGGTCATTGCCGGTATCAATTATGTTAACCTTGCAACTGCAAGAGCATCACTAAGAGTAAAAGAAGTAAGTATCAAAAAAATAAATGGAGCGGGTAGGGGCCAGTTATTTATGCAGTTTGTAGTGGAGTCGGTCGTGGTAAGTGTAATTTCTCTTTTTATTACTCTTCTTATTGTAAAATTAGTTTTACCATCATTTAATGAATTTATCGGTAAAAGTTTTTCGCTTTCAATAAATGACAGGCTGATCTGGCTGATAATCGGCGGAACATTGCTGGCATCGGTATTTCTAACAAGCATTTATCCGGCTATCCTGCTTTCCTCGTTCAAACCAATTGCAATATTCAGAGGTTTAAATGCTTTAAAAGTAAAAGATGGAGCTTTACGAAAAGGATTGGTGGTGGTGCAGTTCACAATTGCGACAATCCTGATCATCGGGACAATTGTTATTTACCGGCAATTGAAATTTATAAATAAACAAAATACTGCTTATGATAAATCACAGATATTGTCATTTAATATACCCTATAAATTATTCTCGAAATATAAGGATGATGGACGAACGCAATTGCTGAATAGTATAAAACAGGAACTGTTAAGAAGACCCATGATCAGCGAAGTATCGGTGATAAACCAGAGCTCTATTATTGATATGAAGGGATTTTCTTCAGGAGACAGCAATGATTGGGATGGAAGAGATAAGGATTTTAGGCCTTCGATCGCTTTCTTTTATACGGATACTGATTTCAAAAAAATGCTGAATCTTGAAATGGCAGAAGGACGGTGGTACGAGCCTGGCAATAAAGCGGACGAGCATAATTCGATCTTGAATGAAACAGCAGTAAAAGAATTTAATATTCATAAACCTGTCATTGGTCAGCATTTTGTAAGCCAGGGAGATACCGGCGTAATTGTTGGAGTAGTAAAAGATTTTTATTACAAGAGCCTGCATGAAAAAATTGGACCTGCAATTATTAAAAATGTAAATGACTACAATACTACTTTTCTTTTGAAGTCGTCCCCTGGAAGAATAAATGAAGCACAAAAAGCGGCAAAGGATGTGTGGAATAAATTTTTCTCATCCGAGCCTTTTGTATATAAGTTCCTTAATGAAGAATTTGAAAAATTATACCGTGCAGATCATAAGACAGCGAGCCTTGTATGGCTCTTTTCAGGTATTGCAATTCTCCTTTCCTGCCTTGGGCTATTTGGATTGGCTGCATTTACTGCAGAAAGAAGAACCAGGGAAATTGGAGTTCGCAAAGTATTAGGAGCGTCGGTTTCAGCTATTGTTAGTTTGTTATCCAAAGAGTTTGTTTTGCTGGTGATTATTTCATTGATCATTGCTTCACCTGTGGCGTGGTGGGCATTAAATAAATGGTTGCAGGATTTTTCATATCATATAGATATATCTGTCACGTTTTTTATTGTTGCTGGAATAATAACGCTTATGGTCGCCTTAGCCACGGTGAGTATTCATGCAATAAAAGCGGCAATTTCTAATCCTATAAAATCTTTAAGAACTGAGTAAATTATAAATTATGTTGCGCTTGTCATTGCGAGCGGAGCGAAGCAAAAAAATAAATCTATGATCGAATTAAAAGGAATTTACAAATGGGTGAACACAGGGAACAACCGTACCTTCTTATTGAGAGATGTTAATCTTCATGTAAAGGAAGGGGAGTTTATTTCCATAATGGGACCATCGGGTTCCGGCAAATCCACTTTGCTGAATGTAATAGGTATGCTGGATGAATTCAATGAAGGAGAATATAACTTTCTTCATGAATCTGTGCATAAATTAAAGGAGAAGCAAAGAACATCTCTGTATAAACAATACATCGGCTTTGTGTTCCAGGCCTATCATTTAATTGATGAATTAACGGTCTATGAAAATATTGAAACACCGTTGATCTATCAGAATGTAAAAACATCGGAAAGAAAAGCGATGGTGGCAGATATACTGGATCGTTTCAATATTGTTGGAAAAAAAGACCTTTTCCCTACACAGCTTTCAGGTGGTCAGCAGCAGTTAGTTGGCATTGCGAGAGCATTGATTGCAAAGCCAAAACTATTATTGGCGGATGAACCAACCGGCAACTTAAATTCAAAACAAGGAGAAGAGATCATGAATTTATTTAAAGAATTAAATAATGACGGTGTCGCCATAATACAAGTAACCCATTCGGAAAAAAATGCATCTTATGGTTCAAGGATTGTCCATCTGCTTGATGGGATGATTAACCCCCTGTCCCCCTAAAGGGGTGACTTAGAAAGAGCATTCAATTCTTGTTGATTTAGTGTCAAAAGTTGAAATGCTAAGTATCTAATGTTGATTGTTAAACAAAAGCCCGGCCTCCCTCTCCTTCAGGAAAGGGATAAGAGGGTGAGGTAAAATAAACGATATGAAAAAAATAGTTTTAAGTCTTTTACTAATTATTACTTTTTTATTTAGTTCGGCACAACAAGGTAAATTGACATTGCAGCAATGTATAGAAATGGGTATTGTGAATAATCTTGATGTGTTACAAAGTGATCTGCAGGCGCAGTCAGATGAAGTTAGATGGAAACAGGCAAAGCTTAACCGGCTTCCTGATCTGAATGCTTCGGCAGGTTACCAGTTTAACGCAGGCCGCAGTATTGATCAGTTTACTAATTCTTACATTACTGAAAATAATCAATACTCATATTACACCATTGGTAGCGGGGTTACCATATTTAATGGATTTGCAATGCAAAATCTTGTTAAGCAAAACAGGTTCACGTATGAGGCCTCAAAAATGACCCTACAGCAAAGAAAGGATAATTTAACGCTGAGTATAATCCTTGCCTATCTCCAGGTGCTGAACAACGAGGATCAACTTGTGCAAGCCCGCAACCAAATGGAACTGACAAAGCAACAGGTTGATCGTCTCGAAATTTTGAATAAAGAAGGAGCGATCAAACCATCCGACCTTTCTGATATTAAAGGACAATATGCCGGTGACCAGGTAAATATCATCAATGGACAAACTGCGGTTGAAACGGCAAAGATCAATCTCTTCGAATTCATGAATGTACCTTATGATAAGAGCGTGGCGTTGGAAAGATTGGATGTAGCTTCTTTTACTGATATGTATACAGATACTCCTGATAAGATCTATGAAACAGCAATGCAGCAATTCGCCCAAATAAAAGCGGTCAATTATTCTACTCAAAGTGCTGAAAAAGGGGTGAAAGTTGCGAAAGGCGGTTTATTCCCGGTGCTTGATCTCAACGCAGGAATCAGGACGAATTATTCCAATACTGCTACAAACCAAGTTTTCTTAAATACTACTGATATTCAGTCATCCGATTATGTACTGTTGGGCAGCACTCAATCACCTGTTTATAAAAAGCAAAATAATTATTCAAATGAAAAAATAACTTATTTGGATCAGTTGAATAATAACCGCAGTTCAGGTGTAAGCTTTGATATGCGTATCCCGATCTTTAATTCATTTCAGCAAAGGAACAGGATCAAGTTGGCAAAAATTGATTTGAAGAATAATGTACTGATCGAAAAAACTGCAAAAACACAATTGCAAAGATCAGTTGAACAGGCTTACATAAATATGACAGCAGCGTTTGACAGGCAAAAGATCTTACTGGAACAAGTGGATGCACTTACCGAATCATTTCGTGCTGCGGAGATCCGTTTCAATTCGGGGGTTGGAAATTCATATGATTATTTATTAGTAAAGAACAGCCTTGATCGTGCAACTATCAATCTTATCAATGCGAAATATGATTATGTGCTTCGCACAAAAGTTCTTGACTTTTATAAAGGAATGAAGTTGTGGTAATGTGAGGCTAACGTTTATCAGCTTGCGAACGTCAGCGGCAAACAAGATAGCGCTGCTAAAAAATTTACCTTTATTACCGACCAAGCTGCTTTTGTCCGCTTTTTGCTATGTTAGTTTATTACAGTACCTTAATGTACAAGAATAGATTTATCCATTAAACTTAAATTGATATGAAATCAGCAGCTATACTATTGTTTGCATTAATGCTTTCCGCCCATAATATTTTCGCCCAAACCCTGCCTAAAAAGCCAACACGCAGTGAAGTTGGATCTTATAACCATGCCAATTTATTAAAAATAGACATTGGGGTTTCTAAAAATAAAGCGCTGGAAGTAATGGGTGGAATACAAAAAATACAAACATATACCAGCACCAGTCCTGTGACAAAGAAAGAAGACATCATTATAAACAATCCTGTTAACAGGGAATTTAAAACTGATTCCGCCGGTAATACGGTAGAAATTGTATGGTATTACACACATATGAAAAAGGCAGAGGGTGATATTAACAAGGAACAACAAACTCCAGTTATTCTTGAAAAAAATGCTGTTGTCGGCATGGGGTGGGATTTTTATAATGAATATGCAAAACGCAAAGGAATCATCATTGAGCCAAGGTGAATATTATGACATTACGTGATGTTGGTGCTTAGTGAACTATACTTGAAAGATAACTCAGGTGAACACCAACAACGGCTTAAATGTGAGGATGACGGTCGAAGTTTTGTGCAGTTGGCGAATTGACCAACTGTCCCTCCGGATTTGGAATGTCGTCCTGCGATTTCCATTTTCCTATTACTTGAACATTCCTTTTTTATGAGCTAAGATTTTTTCGTCTTGAGCGAACCATAGCCAATCCACCGAGAAACATACCTGTCAACCCAAGTACCAATGCTTGAGCACTACCAAGTACACCATTGCCACTACCCGGACCACCATTTGCAGTTGCTAAATTTAATCCGCCACCGATCACTGCAATCATCCCGGTAACGATTGCTATAATGGGCCCGTTTTTCCTGCTAAGGACGCTGATACGATTAGCGGATTTACGAAATGCCCGCCAAGCGAAAACTACACTAATCAACGCCATTCCTAAGGCAATGAGTGCAAATTGTCGCTTTGAAGTAAGTCCATAAACCGTTGAAGGGGCTGACTTCGAAACATTAGCCGCCATCAGTACCAAATGTACAAGCCCGAAGTACAGGGCAATTGCAACGAGTGTCACTATGATATAAGTGAAAGTTCGTTTTACACTAATTTCTTTTAGTGGTTTCATCATATATGATTTGGTTTTATTTTCTGACGGCAAAGTCCGAAAACAAAAATCATTTTCCTCTGACTAATTCTACTTTTGACTGGACAAATCCTGAATATAGCTAACGAACCGGCTAATGCTTCTGCCCGTTTGCTTCTTGAAAAGCCGTGAAAAATAATCAGGGTCAGCAAATCCTAATTCATAAGCTAATTCTTTAACGCTTGGTTTTTCATAAAATAAGATCCGTTGAGCTTCAAGCATCAATCGCTGTATCAAGTATTTTTTTGGCGATAGTTCCGAAAATTCTTTTACAATTGAAAAGAGCTGGTTTTCCGATAAAATTAGTTTTTTGGCAATGGAATTTACAGATGGTTGTTTTTTGAATTCGGTTTCAATAAAAAGTTTGAACTGAATGTATTTTGAAAGTTTATTACCGGAAAATATTTCAAGGTTTGAATTTTTGAAATAAGCATTGTTGAATTCGGATAAGAGGGCATTAAGGTGGGCTAATATAATTTCTGTATTGTTCCTTGTGCTGGTGGAAAACAGCAGTTGCCTTAACGTTTCAAAAAGAGTTTTTACTCTTACCCTTGATTCATTATCAAATGAAATGATTTGCCTGTTGAACGGGTTGGTAAGAAAATAAAATTGGCGGGGAAGAAGTGACAGGCAATTGGCTTCAAAACTTAGAGAATGAAATTTTAAACCCTTTTTCAAAGGTGGTGAAGTATGGATTTGATTAGGCACCACAAATAGCAATTCTCCACTTGAAAGATTTATTTCCAGTAAATCCAAACTGTGTTTTGCCGAATTCTGTTCATTATAAACGAAAAAGTAACGATCACTTTTGTGTGGTATTTGAAACTTTTTGTAAACGTCTTTGTGGAGTGCAGTAAGGTCTTGAGATGAGCCTGTAAGAATTTTTAATTCATTATGTTGCAAAAAGCCATCAATTAACTCTGTTGGACTCCAAATTTTTTTCTTATCAGTAAGTTGTTTCATAATAGCACATCCCCCGGTAAAATTTGCAGAAATAAATTTCTTTCATGCGTCTGCCAGATATTTCGTTATTAACTCTGTCATCAACTGACTGAGGTGTCGCCCTGTAATAGCCGCTAACGTTCACAGCTTTGCGGTCGGCGGGGCAATTTTTTTACGTCGCCCCTGGCGACGAGTGCAGAACGGTGATACTAAAGATAAAATTTTATTCAAAAGCTTAATAGATAAATGTCAGCCGGAACAAAAGCTAAAATAGAATTACAGGTGATGACCGACGCTTTGCGTCGCCCCCCGCTGCCGCAAAACTGCATGTTGTGTGTTAGTGCTTCTTGTCAAAAGAGTAACTCAACTAATTCCTCGTCATATTTAAAATTTGTTACAGTCCAACCACTGGATGCCTTATATAGTGTAAAGTCAAACTTTAAATAGTATTTGTCAAACTTGAGAATGTAAAAACGCTTAGCAATAAAATCTTTAATTTTTCTTTCTGTGATAAACTCGTAAGAGAGCATTTTGCCGTACGCTGGAAAGTAATTTTCCATTTGGTTGTCAATTGTCACTTGTAACGTGTCAATTGAAGATGGTGTCATAACTGTGTTTTGTTTAAGAAGCTGCAAAGCGTCATGTGTCTTGCCCTCAGCAAATAATTTCATAAAGGTGTC
>DASTZB010000426.1:0-6649 GCA_035764525.1 Chitinophagaceae bacterium
AAGATGGTAGTCGATTGATAGAACTCCATTCTATTTCGTCTTACAAATAATCGGCAATAAAGGGTCTGCGGACCTTTTTATTGATGAGATACCCGGGAGTTTGCTTTGATCAGCATTTTTGCCTGGAAATAATTTTTATTGAGAACAATTTAATAATCTTGTTCTCAATTTTTTTTTGTTACAAGCTTTGATAAAATAAAGATGAAAGCATCCACTATAAATGAATTAAAACAAGAACTGGTCAATACACCGGCCCCAACACTTGTTGATCTTTGTCTTCGTCTGGCAAGATTTAAAAAGGAGAATAAGGAATTGCTTACCTACTTGCTTTTTGAAGCTCACGATACTTCATTATATATTAGATCAGTAAAAGAAGAAATGGCATTGCAGTTTACTGATATTAATAAAAGCAATGTTTATTTTGTAAAAAAGACATTGCGAAAAATCCTTCGTACTGCTAAGAAATATATTCGTTATAGTGGGCTTGCGATGGTGGAGGTAGAACTACTTATTTATTTTTGTGAATCAATGAAGGAGTTGAATATTTCAATAGATAAAAACCCTGTTTTGTTCAACATTTATCAAAACCAACTCAAAAATATTCAAAAGGCACTTAAAGGTCTTCATGAAGATCTGCAATATGATTATTTGAAAGCGGTAGAACAATTATAACAAAATCATTTACAGAACTTAAAAATGACTTCTGAACAAATTATAGGCCGGACAAAAAAATGGATCGTTGACGTGGTTATTGGTTGCAACTTTTGCCCGTTTGCCGCTAATGTTGTGAAGCAGCAAACCATATTTTATAAGGTAGAAGAGAATACTGAAATGGATGCATGTCTCGATTCTTTTGTACACGAAATGAAAAGACTGGATAGTGACATAACTATTGAAACCAGTTTTCTTATTTTCCCGAATGCATTTCAAAAATTTGACGATTATCTTGATTTGCTTTTTCTTGCTGAAAATCGATTGAAAAGGAATGGCTATGAAGGAGTTTATCAGGTAGCAAGTTTTCATCCTTTATATCTTTTTGCAAATTCAGATGAGAATGACCCGGCCAATTATACAAACCGCTCTATTTATCCTATGCTTCATTTGCTGCGTGAACAAAGTATGGACAAAGCACTGGAAAATTATAAAAGCCCGGAAAGCATACCGGCTCGTAATATTAATTTTGCAAGGGAAAAGGGGTTGGCTTATATGAGGATGCTGAGAGATTCTTTTTAGGATGAAATTAAAATTTGATAAGCGCCTTTCATCAATTTCATTTTCTTGTTTTTATTATTCTTCTTTCCTTTACAAAAACACTCCTCTTTTTTAAAAACTTTTGTATGCCGAACAACAGGAAAAAATTTATACAACAATTAGGCACCGGGTTGATCATGACCGGACTGCCCATTATTGGAGCAGCAGAAGGTATTTTTGATTCAACAATTGATATAAATGATTTTAAATACAATGGCGCTGCGGACGATGAGAAATACTGGAAACATATTGCACATAAATATTATATCGTTTCAAAAGATTATATCAATCTTGAGAATGGGTATTACGGAATACAATCTAAACCTGTGCTGCAGGCTTTTCAAAAAAATATTTTGTTGGCAAATAGGGAAGGAGCAAGATTTGCAAGAAAAATTTATCCTGAGACAAGCATTACCATAAAAAAAGAGCTGGCAGCTTTTCTACAGGTATCTCCTGAAGAGATCATTATTACCCGCAATGCAACAGAGGCATTGAATATTGCCATACAGGGTTATCCATTTATAGAAGGCGATGAAGTATTGATCAACCAGCTCGATTACTTCAGCATGATTGAAACATTCAGGTTGCTGGAAAAAAGAGGTAAAATAAAAGTAAATGCATTTGAGATGCCTTTATTACCTGCCAATGAAGATGAAATTATTGAACTGTATCGTAAAATGATCACTGACAAAACAAAAGTTATTTTATTAACGCATGTTTCAAATGTCAATGGACTAATAGTGCCGGTACAAAAGATCGCTGCTATGGCAAAACAAAAGGGTATAGATATAATTACTGATTCTGCTCATGCATTAGGACAGGTGCCATTTAGTTTGCCTGCATTAGGTTCAGACTTTGTTGGAATGAACCTGCATAAATGGATCGGAAACCCAATTGGAGCAGGTGTACTGTATATAAAGAAAGAACGCATTAAAGAAATGAATGCATTATTTGGCGATATAAATTCTGCTGAAGATAATATCAGCAAGCTGGCTCATTTTGGCACAACACCATTTGCAGTGATAATGACCATTCCGGATAGTCTTACTTTTCATAAGTTGATGGACGTTGAAAGAGTTTCGAAGCGATTACATTACCTGAAATCGATTTGGGTAAATGAGTTGAAAGAAGTTAGCAAAGTTGAAATTGTTACTCCGACTGAGCTTTCCTGTGCCATCGCTTCATTCCGGATAAGAGATAAAAAGACTTCCGATGTTGCCGATATTTTATTTAAAGAACATAATATCCTTACAGTTGGCCGTGCATTGGGTAAGGATGGTTGCATTCGTGTAACGCCTGCAGTATACACTTCGGCTGATGATGTAAGAAAATTTGTATCGGCAGTGAAAGCTATTTGAAGTTTGACGAGTGCATTAAAGTAATTTGTCCGTTCATGTAAACTGTTTGATTGTCTCACTATTCATTGTTACTTTACTATTATAAAACATACGTCATGAAAAAACTGATCTTCCTTTTATTATTATTCTCTGCAGTAAAATTTTCTTCAGCACAGGAAAGACAAAAAGTCGAAAGAGCGTGCCTGAATTATATCGAAGGGTTTTATGAAGGCGATACTGCCAAGCTTATTGCTGCTTTAAAACCTTCGTTGCATAAGATCGGTTATTGGAAAAATAAAAACACCGGAGTTTATGATTTTGATGGGCAGATGACCTACCGTGAAGCGTTGGATTATGCAAAAAATGTTATGGCTAAGAAGAATTTTGCCAAACCTGATGCCCCTAAAAAAGTTGAAATACTTGACGTCGGGAATACAATTGCTTCAGCAAAAGTTACGGCCTGGTGGGGGACTGATTATGTACTGCTTTCCAGACAAGGCGATAAATGGATAATAGAACAAGTGCTATGGGAAGGCCCGCCATCAAAATAGACTGCGATCACCTGATCAATCTCATTCTATAGGAATTCATTGCAGTAATACCCAGTTTTCTTATTAGTCGGCTGTTTACGAAGACTCCAACCGGCGCCCCGATGACAGGTACCAGTTGTGCCATTTTTGCAAGGTCAATATAGTCACGATATTCTTGTTGGAAATTTCTCCAATCAAATTGATTAATATCTGGTGGAAGAGAGTTGCGCTTTGTTTCCCAATCTGTCATTTTGAGATAGACATTCTTTCTATGCTCATCGCTTGAAAAGGCAAGCTCGAAAATATGGAGGATGTAAACCCTTTCTTTATAATCATGTACATTAAATCCATACAACGATGCAATATCAAACAGCAGTTTTAATTTAATGCCGATCAAAATAGGGAAGTCTGCGAGGCCTAATAAAATACCACCTGCGCCGGTGATGCCACCTTCAATTGCCGCAGTGTTGCGATATGAATTTATTTTTTTTCGTACCGCATCCTCACGATCCCTTAAACTAACACCCACTAAAACATCTGAAGTTGTATGTTTAGCGCCAAATAAAACGGTACGTATCATTTGTTTGATGGTAATTGTGATAGCGTTGTGTACCTTTTCGGGTATCCAGCTATTGATCCTTGTTTGAATTTTTTTTGAAAGGCTATTCAATAATGAAGGTCTCCTCAGCATTTTCTTTTGCCATGCTTTTAATTCAATGCTAACCGACTCATCATAAGCATTCATTGTGGAATATTTAAACAAAGGTAACTTGTTGTGATGCTGAAGCTAAAACTAAAAGCCGATAGTTACTACCGGCTTTTGATAAATTAGACATTTATACTTTATAAGTGTCTGAATTTAAATTTTTGTCCGCCTACAGACGCCTCATACATTAATCCGGCTTTTGTTTGAGAAAATATCATAACGCCATGTTCATATTTTACATTGGCAGCTGCACCTTTTGTTACTGCTACTGCAGAGGCTTGTCCTGCAAATTCAAATTTATTTTCTTTAAACCTGTTTAGATCCGCTTCAGTTTCAAACAATATCACTTCACGATAAGCTTGTCCGCCCCATTGAAATCCAACTGATACCTGCTTCATATCTGCCATGCCTACCAATGTTCCTTTTTGGAAAACGGCACCATTGCCGGCGGCACCACCAATACCGATAGCACCTTTGCCCACGTTTGGAAAAATGACATAACCGTAAGCGTTATCAAAGAGATTTTGCATCAGGCCATCGGCTTTAATAAAATCTGCTTTGGCAACGTGGGCATCGGCTACAATTTTATCATCTTTCTCATCTTTTTGTGCCTGTAATGAATTGTTCATAATTAACCCTGCAAACAAAAATGAAATTGTAAGCATGGGAAATGATTTCAGGAGTTTCATATTAAATGGTTTTTAAATTCCCGGTAAATATATTAATGTCGACGGTTTATATCACAAAAAAATATGCCAGCCTGGAGTTTGGACAACCTCCTTACAAAGAAATGAAGCTGACTGGCACAGTTTTATATATAATTCAAAAGATAAAGCAAATAAAGAATATGAAATACTTATTCATTTTATTCTTAGTCGTTACAGCATTCAATTGTAGTCCAAAACTTTCCCCAGATTCCGGTTGGGGCCACCAGGAATGGGTAGTGGTAGAAATGAAAGGAGTGCCGGTACAGCAGAGTGGCGGCCGGAGGGATGCACATATCACTTTTGATATAACTACAAAAAGGTTTTCAGGAAATGGGGGCTGTAACCAGATTAATGGAAATTACAGTGTGGATAAGCAAGCTATCCAGTTTACAGAAGTAGTTAGCACAAAGATGAGTTGTAATGATATTGAATTTGAAAATACTCTTCTATCTATTTTAGGAATTATCGATCGATATGAAGTGAGAGGGAGTGATCTTGCACTAAAAAAGAAAAAAGAAACAATGTTAGTATTACGACCGAAATAGACTTTCGGTTTTATTGATATATCCAAAGTACAATTGGCTTTTCCGTCTTGCTTATTATGCGGGAGATCTTATCAAAAAAATTATAAGAAACCATGACACAGCCGAAACTATTGCAAAGCACTCTTGGATAAATTTCTTTATCGGGCACACAATCATACCCATGTATCACGACTGCTCTTTTGTAAGCATTAGAATTGCAATCATCAAGCCCGTAAAGCCTGAATGATTTCCCATATTTACCTTTATAAAACTCTCCTACTTTGTATTTCCCGAGTGAGCTGCATCCGCTTTTGGTCTCATTGGAAAACCTGGGGCGGGCAAGAAAAGTCTCATTGCAACTGCCATGAGAAACAAGACCGGAGTTGATAGTGGAATTCTTTTTAAGGTCATAAATAAAAAACCGGTTACGTCCACTCGGCAGACTCATGTCAACTAAAAAACAATATTCAGTAGACAGATCATTTTGAATAGCATAGTTAGTTATCTTTTTACTAAGAATATTTATTATCGTTGTATTTTCCGGGGATGTTGCAGGTTCTTCTTTTTCTTCCTCTTCATCGTCCTCATCTTTTGCAGAAGTAGTTTCAGTTTTTGTTTTCCCGGCAGTTGTAGTTTTTATTTTCGGTTTTTTCTTTTTTAGCTTAGCAACTTTAGTTTCTTTCTTTACAGCTAACGGCTTATTTTCAAAACTGCTTTTTTCCATGTCGCTACATGATATAATGAATATGGCAACTGCAGTAATAATCAGGGTAAAGTAGTTTTTCAATGGGATCAGTTTGCAAGCAAGATAATAGAATGTAAAGGAAAAAAACAGGAAGAATCCCTGTCAGAGATTTCGGGAGAAATTTATGATCATCTCAGGATTGCTACGAGAAATAATACGAACAGAGATCCGATTTTAAACTCTTTGGCATAATAGTTATTCTTATTTAAGAAAAATAATTATGAATAATAAAACGCAGCCAATCACAAAAAAAGAGGAAATAAAGGACAATCCTGATAATAAAATCGACGAAGATTTTAAAGGATATCCTCATGGTCAAGCAAAGGAAGAGATCATTAAACCGGAAACTGATGAGGAAAAGAAAATTGCAGACGTCGACAAAAAGGATGGTGAAAAAAGGATTTATAAAAAGGATTAATGAAACAATGGAGTTTGATAAGTAGTAAGGGTATAAATACGATTTTATAACAGCCCGGTTATTGCATAAAGTTTTTTATCTTCATTATATAAATGAGGATCTATGAAAAGATCATTCTTGCTACTGGTTTTTTTTCTGATCTATAGTATTAGTAATTCGCAAACTTTAAAGTTTGTAACTTTTTCGCAGGGATCTGAGTTCTCCTCACTTGCTTTTATCACCAGTCAAAAAATCATTATAAAAATCTCCCAGGATGGTAAAGTGGTTGAATGGGGAAATGAAATGGAACCAGGCCGTTTTTATTCAGAGCCGGGGAGGTTACAATCTTATATGGGAAGAGTAGAATATTATGAGAAACAATTTGATTCAATACTCAATGGTAAAATCAAAAGTATCGGGGTAACTTCAATCACTTATTATGGATCGACGGA
>DASTZB010000427.1:0-3344 GCA_035764525.1 Chitinophagaceae bacterium
AAGAACCTCAGCGGCATTATTGTTACAATCACGATGAAACGGGATGTCAATATCCCTAAGGATTCAAAAGCTACAATAGAATCTGAACTGCTGGAACCTGCCTATTTAAAAATAGAACAAGGCCAATCAACCGAATATTTAAAAGATGGAGATACATTGGTAACCGATCTTGCAACCTCTTTTCTTGGAGATGTGAAAGCGCAGATCACTCCAACTTTAACGAGTGTAAGAGGTGCGATCGATTCTTTAAAAATAGTTTTAGGCGGCCTTAACCGGCTGTTTGATAAGGACACTAAAGGAAACGTGAGTGAGATCATTCGCAATCTGAAAGAAACCACGGCAAACCTGAATAAACTTTTGAATGCCGAAAGCAGCGCACTGGCTGCTACTTTGGATAATGCAAATTCAATTACAAATAATCTGAAAAAGAATAATGATAGTATTACTGCTACCATAAGCAGTATTAAAAGAGCAGCCGATAAATTTTCCGGCCTTGAAGTACAACCTACTATCGATACATTAAAGGCTACCGTCAGCGAGCTTAAAAATGTAATAAGCAAATTCAATACGAATGAAGGTACTCTTGGATTACTTATGAAAGACCGAAAACTTTATGATCAGCTGAATGACCTGTTTCTTGGTCTTGAAATACTCTTTGATGATATCCGTGTTAATCCTAAACGATACACAGGCAGTTTGATATTTAACAGAAAAGATAAAACAGGCCCATTAACTTCGCCAGCGAAAAAGGATTCCATTCCGCAAGGCAATCAAAAATGACCCCGACAAAATTTTTTCGTTTCTTACTTATCTTGTCGCTGCTTACAAGTCCTTTATTTATTTTTTGCCAGGAATTACCGACCACAAAAACATTTACACCATCAGATACAGTTCGAACAGTTGAAATTCTTCCCGGTTCAAAAAATTTATTTTATAAAAAAATTGACTCGATTACGGAAGTTACAATACTCGCCGGGAATGTTCGGTTAAGGCAAGGCACTACCATATTTGAATGCGATAGTTGTGTGATCAACAAAAGAAATAATCTTTTCGAAGCATTTGGAAATGTTCATATCAATGATTCCGATACTGCGGATGTATATTCTGATCACCTCCGTTATCTTACTGACAGAAAAATTGCATACTTAGATGGCAATGTTAAATTAACGGATGGCAAAGGAGTTCTTACTACGCCAACTTTGGAGTATGATATGAATACTAAAGTTGGCATTTACCGGAATGGAGGCAAAGTGGTAAATAAAGAAACTGTCTTAACAAGCGAAGAAGGTTATTATTATGCCGATCTGAAAGATGTCTATTTCAAAAAGAATGTAAAGTTGAAAGATCCAAGTTACGATTTGCAATCTGACTCATTATTATATAATACAGGTACAGAGATTGTGAGATTTATTGCAGAAACCTTTGTTAAGGACAGTACAAACCGAACCATTACAACAAGAGAAGGCTTTTATGATAAAAGAACCGGTAAAGCTGAATTTGGTCAGAACCCAATTATTACAGATAAGGACATACAAGTAACAGGTATAACAATTAAAAGCGATGACAGTACTGGTATTACACAAATATTCGGCAGAGGAATAATTGTTGATACCGCAAATAAAACAACAGTACTTGCCGATACCATTTTTTATAACAAAAAAAATGAATCATTCCTTGCCTTTGCCAAACCGCTCATGATCGTGGAGCAGGAACAAGATTCCATTTTTATTGCAGCAGACACTTTGTTTTCCGCCAGGCTTACCGACCTATACGGAGCAAAAGATTCAGTTGTAAGAAAAGACACGTTAAGGCAAGTAAAAATTATTGATACTAAAACGAAGGACAGCACCGATAGATACTTTGAAGGCTTTCGGCATGTAAGGATCTTTTCTGATTCGTTGCAGGCAGTTTGTGATAGTATGTTCTATTCATTTAAAGATTCTGTATTTAGATTGTATGATGATCCTGTTGTTTGGTCAAATGAGAACCAGGTAACAGGCGATACTATTTTGCTTTTTACCAAAAACAAAAAAGCAGACAGGATGCAGGTATTTAAAAATAGTTTTATAGCAAGTTTCATAAAACCTGAAATATTCAACCAGGTAAAATCAACCCGGATGGATGCGTATTTTATTGATGGCACCATTGATTCTGTCAGGGCACGAGGTTCTGCTGAATGTGTTTATTATATACAGGATGAAGACAGCGCATTTACCGGCATCAATCAATCCAACTCAGAACTAATGGATGTTTATTTTAAAGACAAGGAACTTCAGCGTGTTGTTTTCCGAACAGCTGTGAAAGGAACCATTTGGCCAATGAAACAAAAAACTCCGCAGGAAATGCATCTTCAAAATTTCAGGTGGCGTGATGCTGAAAGACCGAAGACGAAATATGAGCTGTTCGAATAGATGACAGTTGAGAGATGAAAGATAATATTTACACAGTCTTGTTAATTTTTTATATCAATCAGCTTCCTCAATTATGAAAGTTTCCATTATCAGTTATCAATTATCATCTATTCTCTGAACTTTTGCATTTCTTTTAAACTTATCTGGCATTCTTTTCGTTGAACCAAGAGAAAACATTCCGCCATGAAAAAATCACTCCCGTTTCTTATTTCAGCCATTCTATTTTCCGCCACTCAATTGCAGGCCCAGGATTATAACACAGCGCTTGGCCTTCGGCTTAGCAGCAACGGTCCCACCATAAACAATTCGGTAAGCTTTAAACATTTTATGAACCCCAAATTGGCAATTGAAGGGCTTTTCACTTTTGATAAGACGGCTGCCATCGGTGCATTATTTGAAGTTCATAATGCAATGCCTTCAACAGAAGGTTTGAAATGGTTTTATGGCGCCGGCGCCTACCTGGGTTTTGATTCTGATAAAACAAATACTGACCGTGCATTAATGGGAGCACAAGGCATCATTGGCCTTGATTATAAATTTGCAAATCTTCCATTAAATCTCTCGCTTGACTGGAAGCCTGAGTTGAATATAATTGATAATATCAACTTTGAACCTGCAGCAGTTGGATTCTCCATACGATTTACTTTTGGCAAATCTCAAGCTCAAACGGTTTCCGAGTAATACAATACTAATTTATTTTATTTTTTATTGGCCAATCGGGAAAGCTTGCAGCAATTCCGGGTTTAATTTTGTCTTCTGCCTGAGTTGCGGATGTTTTGTGCAGTAAAATGCAGGAAGTTATCCCTTGTAAATTGAGTTTTTCATTTACTTCATTTTGACAATCTACTGCCTGTGTTATTAATTAAACGATTTTCGTTGATCATGATTGTCAATCTTTTATCTCTTTCTCCTTTGCATAGGGGAAAAAAGTTT
>DASTZB010000428.1:0-8626 GCA_035764525.1 Chitinophagaceae bacterium
GATGATCCAACAGAATTTTATGTTGCTTATGCATCCGGCGGATTGTGGTATACAAAAAATAATGGTCTTTCATTTAAGCCAATTTTTGATTCGGTAGATATAATTTCGATCGGAGACATTGCTGTCAATTGGAAAACAAAAACGATCTGGGTTGGAACTGGCGAAGTAAATAGTAGCCGTTCATCCTACGCCGGGATCGGTATTTATAAAAGTAATGATGGTGGTAAAACATGGGAATATCTTGGTTTGCCCGATTCACACCATATTGGAAAAGTTCAATTGCACCCGACAGACAATAACACGGCCTGGGTCGCTGTACTCGGTCACTTATATTCTCCCAATAAAGAAAGAGGCGTTTACAAAACGACTGATGGCGGCAAAACATGGAAACAAACTTTATATATTGATGATACAACAGGTGCTGTAGAGTTGGATATCAATCCTCAAAACCCAAACGAACTTTATGCTGCAATGTGGAATAAAACGAGAAGTGCATGGAATTTTGCAGAAGCAGGAAAGACCAGCGGCCTTTATAAAAGTACTGATGGCGGTGATACCTGGAAACTGATTAGCGGCAATGGTTTCCCGACAGGTAATGGTGTCGGTAGGATCGGTCTGTGTGTTTATCCAAAAAATCCGCAGATTATATATGCAGTACTTGATAACCAGAATAACAAGCCGGATACGGCAAAAAGAGATACAACTATTTTACGCATCGAGGATTTTAAGGCCCTGACAAAAGAACAATTTGCTCAATTGGACAATAAAAAGCTTGATTCTTTTTTAGCCCGCAGCAGGATGACACCACGTTATAACGCGGCAATGATTAAAGACGGGGTTGCAAAAGATAAATATAAACCAACGGTTCTTTATGATTATTTAAATGTCAATACTGGTTTCGAAGCGAGCCCAATAGGTTGTGAAGTTTACCGAAGCGATAATGGCGGACAAACATGGAAAAAAGTAAATGAGAAAGAAATAGGGATGTTCTTTACTTACGGATACTATTTTGCCAAAATTTATGTGTCGCCGTATAATGAACACAAAGTTTATATCCTTGGGTTAAATGCGATGGAATCAATTGATGGAGGAAAAACCTGGAAGAATATAGACAGAAATAATGTCCATTCAGATCATCATGCTTTATGGGTAAATCCTAAAAAAGATTCTCATCTTATCAATGGTAATGATGGCGGTATCAATATTACATATGATGATGGTGAGGTTTGGTTCAAAGCAAATACGCCGGCCGTTGGACAATTTTATGGGATCACTACTGACAATGCAAGACCATACAATGTATATGGCGGCCTGCAGGATAATGGCGTTTGGTATATTCCGTCACAGACTAACCGCAATCCATTTGGCGGTGGCGGTCTTGGACAAACAACGGGCAGTGAATCCAATATTGGTGGTGGCGATGGTATGCAGGTACAAGTAGATACAAGAGATAATGCAACTACGTACTATGGCTCTCAATTTGGAAATTATTCAAGAACGAACAGAATAACTAGAGAAGGTACGAGAAGAATTACACCAAGACATGAATTGGGTGAACTCCCCTATCGTTTTAACTGGCAATCGCCAATATTATTAAGCAGTCATAATCCAGATATAGTTTATTTCGGCAGCAATCATTTTCATCGTAGCATGAACAAAGGCGACACCATGATAACAATGACGCCTGATCTTAGCAATGGGAAAAAAGAAGGCGATGTTCCATACGGCACACTTACAACTATTTCAGAATCTCCAACAAGGTTTGGTTTGATTTACGTTGGAACGGATGATGGGAATATACATGTTACAAAAGATGGCGGGTATACGTGGGAACAATTAAATCAATCGGCAGTTGCCGAAGGCAAAAGTCAAAAGTCAAAAGTCAAAACCAAAGACTCACGACTCATGACTCACGGTTTGTGGGTGAGCCGTATTCTTGCGTCGCAACATAAAGAAGGAAGAGTGTATGTAACATTAAATGGTTATCGCATTGACAATTTTCTTCCTTATATATATGTAAGTGATGATTATGGAAAAACATGGATACAGGTAGGAAAAGATCTTCCAAATGAGCCTGTGAATGTCATTCGCGAAGATCCAAAGAATGACAGCATACTTTATGTTGGCACTGACGGCGGTCTTTATGTAAGCTTTGACAAAGGAAATAGTTTTATGATGTGGAATAAAGGTTTGCCAAAGTCAATTCCTATTCACGATATAGCTATTCAACAAAGAGAGAATGAAATAGTCCTTGGTACACATGGTCGCAGTCTTTATATAGCTAAACTCGATGAAGTACAAAAAAAGGCGAAAAAATAAAATGATTCTCCCGCATTTGAAAATAAAAACTGTCCCGCAAAAAACGGGACAGTTTTATTAATGACATGTTATTGAATTTTTGTTACAGCCATTTCTCTGGTCGTGTTTTCACTAACACCAGCAATGTAAACCTCTGTTTTCTTACTGTTAACAGATCTTACTTCAAAACGAAGCCCGCCTTCTGTTATTTCCTCTTCGGTATCGATACGATACTTGCGGGAAAGGTTTTTGCCAGAAAGGTTTTCGGAATACAAAATGGTACCTGATTCATCCCTGATGGTGATGAAAAACTTATCAGCTAACACATTATTTGTAGTGATCTCAAATACAGGGTTATGATCCACAAAACCGAGATACCTGATCTCAACTCCCGGGGGATCGCTTTTTTTATCCATAGCCGATACCGGGTTACTAAATGATGTGCTGATAATTGCCATCAATGCAATAATGATTGCTTTGTTTTTGCTCATTACTTTTTTCATAGTTCTAAAATTTAAAGGTTAAAAAAATATTTACATTTTTTAATGGAAACAATCGTAGTGATGCAGGCAAGAAGACAAATCGTAATCGGCAAGTAATTATCGCGGCAAGAATCCAGGCAGGAACCGAAGAGTGTTGATGAATGCGTTCATGATGTAAAAGTATATTCAGTATTCAATGAAAGGAAATCAACTTCGTGCCGTTATCAGCATAACCAACTAATTTTTTTTCAGCCGAAAATACTCAGGGTAAGCGTCTTATAAAAAAAAGAATGATGATAGCCAACATAGAAATTAATCTTTTGTTAAGGCAATCATCATCAAAAAAAATGAACCCTTAGTTAATAGCAATAATAATTAATAGCGTCCTGGGCTTCATAATAAGTCAACCAGTATTCTTTTACTTCGGCAGTGTAGATCACTCCATTTGATCGATTGTAATAGTCTCTTGTTCCATAATTGCTGAAGTCCCCATATAAAATTGAGCCCTCATTCGGTTTGTAACCACTATAAGAATGAAGAATTGTATAGCCATCATTTGTTTCAATAACAAAGTATTGGCAATAAGGATCGCTAAGGACCACCTCTCCCCGTTCTTTAGAAAGCCAATAGCTTTCATCTATATACTCCCGGTTCTTTACACATCCTGTAAGAAACATAACAAGTCCAATTGTGAGAATTGATAACGTAAATATCTTTTTCATACTTCTCAGATTTAAGTTTTGCAATCTTTGTTTCATCGTTTATATACAGATTGCAAACAACAGGCAACAGTTTTACTATAGAATGTTAAAAATCATTACCGGAAAATTTGAATGCTCAACCTGTATGAAAAGATGATCGACAAACACCCGAACATCTCACTTTAAAAAATAATTGACTTAATTGTTCTATTAAGTTTTTAGGAATCGTAATTCTCCCGGAAACTCTGAAGAATGCATACCAGTCTTATATTTTATCCATTGAATGTTGATTTCAGAAGAAAACCGTCACCATAATGTTCTTTATGGGTATTTGCTGCATGAAAATATTTTTTATCGGTTTTTTCCAATAAAAAATAACTCGGCTTAAGAATTAAAAAAAAATACAAGCTTTTGTTAAAGCATGTTCAAGTTTCCTTATCTTGGCCGCTTTTAAACCCAAAATCAGCCAACACATGAGAAAGCTTGTACTTCTAGTACCAAGCCTGTTATTTTTATTGACAGGCTTGTTCGCACAAAAAACTACGGTAACCGGTAAGGTTACTGATCCAACCGGCAATCCATTGCCAAGGGCATCAATCAAGGAAAAAGGGACTAAGAATGGTACCATTGCAAATGACTTAGGAGTCTTTTCAATTAGTGTTCCTCCTGGAGCAAAATTGATAATTTCAGCAACCGGGCATGAAGTCAAAGAAGTAAATGCAGAAAATGACTTAACTGTACAACTTTCTCTTTCTACAGGAGAATTAACTGAAGTAGTGGTAACAACCGCTCTAGGTGTCAAAAGAGAGAAGAAGGCATTAGGCTATTCTGTACAGGAAGTAAAAGGTGAAAACCTGACCGTTGCTAAATCAACGGATCTAAGCAGCAGCCTCGTTGGTAAAGTTGCCGGCGTGCAGCTTGTGGGCTCTCCCAGTTCAACTTTTGATAATGCGGATATCCTGATACGTGGAGTTACGGGTCTCGGTCCACAGGCTCCAATTTTTATAGTTGATGGTACAATTACAAATCAGTCGGCTGTAATAATGGATAATATCGATAATGTATCCGTTTTGAAAGGTCCGGCTGCAACTGCTCTATATGGACAAAGAGCTGCTAACGGTGCGGTTGTTGTTACAACTAAAAAAGGAACTCGTAAGAAAACCCAGAGTGTTGAAGTAAATCTCGGAGTTACTTTTGAAAACCTGGCACTCCTTCCGCCTTACCAGAACGAATATGGCGGTGGCTATTCATCATCTTATACAAATTCAAGTTCATTAGGAGCAGGTTATCTTGATGCACAAGGATTTTATCTATTTAAATATAACCCTGCTATTCATCCAGCATCCTGGGCATCTTTTAACGGACAACGTATGCTTGAATATGGTGCTGATGAAAGTTGGGGACCCAAAATGGATGGATCTTTATACAGACCTTATTACAGCTGGTACCCAGGTGATGAATTTGGTAAACAGTTTCCATTAACACCTCAGCCTGATAACGTAAATAATTTCTTTAGAACAGGAACTAATTTTAATAATAGCATTTCATTTACATCCGGAGGTGAATCCCATAATCTCAGAATGACTTATGGTAACCAGGACCGTACCCTCGTTGTAGAAGAAGCAAGACGGAAACAGCATCAATTTGGTGTAAATGGTTCTTTTGATATTGGTAAATATCTAACAATGTCAACCGACATGATTTATACTACAACTTTTACAACTGGGAAACCACTTGAAGGCTATCGGCTGGATGGATTGAATGTAACACAAAATTTTAATCAATGGTTTCAGCGGCAGCTTGATCTTGAAAAAATGAAACAATACCGCCAACCAGACGGGTCACTTAACTCATGGAATATTGGTGATCCAAACTTTTCCAGCGATCTTGCTGTATATGGTAAGCCTCAGTATTGGGACAACCCTTGGTGGGTATTAAAAGAAAGTTATGGCACACAAAATCATGACCGGATGGTGGGTAATGCGGGTATGAATATTAAATTTAACAAGCACCTGAATTTGCAGTCGTATGTAAGGATGAACAGATACACAAATGAAAATGATCAGCGTGTAGCTAGTGGTGGATTGAATCTTGATTCATATTCAATACTGCAAAACCAGTATAAGGAAATGAACTATGAGACCAACCTGATGTATAAAAATAAATTTGGCGATTTTTCAGTAGACGGTCTTTTGGGTGCTAATAAACGCAGGGAATACTATTCTGAATTGAAAACGGAAACAGCCGGGGGACTTAGCTCACCCAACTATTTTGACATTGCCGCATCCATAGCGAGGCCAACTTTCACCCGTGATTATATAAAGAAAGTTGTGAACAGTGTTTATGGAAAAGCCTCTATAGGATTTAGAGATATGCTTTATGTTGAAGCTACCATTCGCAACGACTGGTCTTCATCATTGCCTGTTGATGAAAATTCTTACCAATACCCATCTTTCAGCACCAGCTTCATTTTTTCAGAATTATTGAAGGGG
Source organism: Chitinophagaceae bacterium (assembly GCA_035764525.1). Taxonomy (GTDB): domain Bacteria; phylum Bacteroidota; class Bacteroidia; order Chitinophagales; family Chitinophagaceae; genus VBAS01. The sequence goes on from DASTZB010000428.1 coordinate 5,974, forward strand.
ACTAGCATTTCAAACGTTTTAACATTTGGTAAAATTCGTGCATCCTATGCATCAGTAGGTTCAGATTTAGGGGCTCACCAATTAGATATTGCGATTGCCAATGGCTCTTTCTACGGAACGAATCCTTCGGTTTCAATCGGTAATCAATTCAGAGGTGGTGGAATTCGCCCTGCCCTTACAAAAGCATGGGAAGTTGGAGCTGATTTACGTTTCTGGAAACGGTTTGGAATTGATGTAACCGTTTACCAAAATAATAATACAGACCAGATTTTACCAGTGGATGTCTCCTCCGCCAGCGGATTTACAACTGCCCAAATTAATGCCGGTAACATTGTAAGTGAAGGGATAGAAGTATCACTGACCGGAACACCTATTTCTACCAAAAATTTCAGTTGGGATGTAAGTCTAAACTGGGCGAAGAATAGTAACAAAATAGAAGAACTGGCTCCTGGCATCACGACATACCTTTATGCAACAAATCGTTTTGATACAAGATTAGAACATCGTGTAGGCGGGGAATGGGGTACTTATTATGGACGTAAATGGAAAACAGATGGAAAAGGCAATACCCTGATACTTTCTAATGGCTTACCCGATTACGATTTGAACCAGGAAATAGGGCAAGTGCTTCCAGAATGGACTGGTGGTATGTTTAATAGTTTCAAGTACAAAGGGTTTGATCTTACTTTTTCTATTGACTGCCAGAAAGGTGGTTTATTCTATTCTGAAACCAGAAACTTTAATACAGGATCAGGTCTTTCAGAAGAAACAGTGGGTGTTAATGATAAAGGATATGACTGGAGAGACTATCCTGGCAGCTATACACTTGCTGGCGGTAATACCGGCAACGGAGGTATCCGTATTCCAGGTGTGTTTGCAAATGGCACACCCAACAATCGATATATTCCTGCAAGGTCATATTGGTACACTGCACGTCAACGGGATGCCGATGAGGTTTTATTGGATGCCTCTTATGTAAAACTTCGCGAAGTACGTTTGGGTTATAGCCTCCCTGCCAGTTTAATGACGAAAACAAAAATTGCCAAGGCAGCAAATATTGGTGTTATTGTTCAGAATGCATGGTTGATTTGGGCAACTACAAAACAATATGGTGTTGATCCTTCTGAATTGGAAGTGTTTTACAGAGAAGGCGGACAGTTATCTTCTACCAGACAAATAGGATTTAACCTACGGGTGACATTCTGATAAACATTTATTGAATGACTATTAATTAAAAATGACATTTATGAAAAAAATAATAATGCTTATCACAATTGCAGTTGTATTTTATAATTGTGATAAGTTTAAGGACACAAACGTTTCACCGACGCTATTGACAGCAGCATCCACAAAGGCATTACTGACCAACTCACAACAGTCAATAAGTAGCCTTGTACTAGGTAATACAGCTTCTTCCCGCCTGGCTGCATTATATGTTCAGCACCTGTCTGAAGGACCGTATCCAGGTCCTTCGCTTTATAATGATAGAAACTTGTCTTTTGCAACATGGTATGCCGGCGACAACACAGGCCTTGGCCCGTTATACAATCTTCAGACTATTATTAATTATAACAATTCTGGTTCTTCTGCAGCAAATGGTAATGGTTCAAAAAACAATCAGATAGCTGTTGCAAGAATTTTGAAAGCTTATTTTTTTCTGCTTATGACAGACAAATGGGGTGACATACCTTATACGGAAGCATTAAAAGGTAATGAGGCTTATGCACCTGTATACGATAAACAGCAAACCATTTATACCAGTCTTTTTAAAGAGCTTACCGAAGCAGCTACGCAAATAAATGAAGCTGAAGCGAAAGTTGTAGGCGATGTGATCTTTAGTGGTAACATGGCATCCTGGAAACGATTTGCAAATACTGTCAGGATGGTCATGGCTCTCAGACTCTCAGTAAAAGACCAGGCAAAAGGCAAAACTGAATATGCTTCAGCGTTGGCAGCTGGAGTTATTTCAAGCAATGCTCAAAATATATTTTACCCTTTTATAACTGGCGATCCTAATAATTCTAATCCCTGGTATAATAACTATACAGCAAGTAACAGGAATGATTATGCCATCAGCAAAACGTTAACTGATTACATGGAACCTAAAAGCGACCCACGTTTACCTATATATGGCGAGGTACTTGCAGGGAATGTAGTAAAGGGTCTGCCTTATGGCAGAAATGTAGCCGTAAATATTCCAGCAGCATATAGTCGTATTGGTAATTATTTTCGTAGCCAGGGTTCTGCTATGCCACTTTTTAATTATGCGCAGGTATTATTTATGAGAGCTGAAGCGGCTAAACTGGGATATGAAGTAGGCGGCGACGCAGCTGCAGAACAGTTTTATAAAGATGCAATAAAAGCATCCTGGCAACAATATGGTGTTTTCAACCAGGCTGCTTATGATGCGTATTTACTTTTACCAGCCGTTGCTTATAGTGCAGCAACTGGACACAAACAAATAATGACTGAAAAGTGGGTACACATGTATCTTAACAGTTGGGAAAGTTGGAACGACTGGCGTCGTACAGGGTTTCCTGTTTTGACTCCGGCCGTTGATGCGATCGACCCAAGGGGTATTCCTTTAAGATTAGGATATCCAACAAATGAAGTTTCTCTTAATAACACAAACTACCTGGCAGCCGTAGCAGCT
>DASTZB010000429.1:0-18846 GCA_035764525.1 Chitinophagaceae bacterium
AATCAATTTTGAGGGCTTACGATAAAGAAAGAAAAGAAGAAGAGAATCGTGGTGAGACGAAATAAGATAATGTAGCCAGCTTTTGTAATTCTGTTCATCGTCCCTTGCGTCGCACTCTTCATCGACAACAAGTTTAGTCAACAATTAACCCATATCTCCCTTTCCTTTTGGAAGGGGATTTTTGTTTTATATGTATATCTGCAAACTGACTACTTGAAGGTTTTTAGTACATTGCATCAATGAAAAAGTTATTCCAACTCTTATTACTTTGTTTACTTCTATCTGCTTGTAATGACACAGACAAAAAAACTGAAGAACTTCCAGAAAACGGAATGGATGCCGCCAGCAAATTTCTTCGTGCCGCATTGGACGGCGATTATAAAAAAGCAAGAACTTATTTAGTGAATGATTCTACCAATAACCAGATCATTGATATTTACGAGAAAGATTATAACAATAGTCTTCCGCCTGACGATAAAAAAGCATACAAAACAGCCAGTATCCGTTTTTTGAAAGAAACGCATGAAGTAAATGACTCAACAACTATTATACATTATTCAAATTCATATAAAAACAGACCCGATTCATTAAAAGTAATAAAGGTGAATGGCCAGTGGTTTATTGACCTGAATTTTACGTTTCAACCAAAAGATTCAATACCTCAATGATCAAAAACTTATTGATAGTCGGATTAGGTGGCGGTGCAGGTAGCATGTTGCGTTATGCTGTTCAGAAATTTTTCCTGGCACAAAACATCGCGACATTTCCAACCGGTACATTACTGGTAAATATTTCAGGTTGCTTTTTGATTGGAATTTTATGGAGCATGGTTAGCCGTTCATTTACATGGAATGAAGAAATGAAGTTACTATTAATGACAGGCTTTTGCGGCGGGTTCACTACGTTCTCGGCATTTACATTGGAAGGGATTGGCTTGTTAAAAGAAAACAAGACCGCCTTATTCTTTATTTATTTAACCGCCAGCGTTGTCGGTGGGTTGCTGGCAACATTTATCGGTATTCGCATAGCTAAATAATCTTTTATGCTTACAGTTCATCATCCATGGCATGGCGCATTTTATGGTGATAATGCACCGTTAGCCGTAAACGCTGTTATTGAAATTCCACAGGGAAGCCGCGCCAAATATGAAGTGGATAAAGAGACCGGGTTATTAAAATTGGATCGTGTTATTTATTCTTCTTTCCACTATCCCCTGAATTATGGTTTTATACCTCAAACACTCGGACAGGATGGCGATCCGCTCGATATTCTAGTTTTCTGTTCACAATCAATACAACCGCTTTGTCTTGTTGAAGCAAATGTGATCGGTAATATGCAAATGATCGACCAGGGACAAGTAGATGACAAGATCATTGCGGTTGCAGCAAAAGATCCATCAGTTAATCATATTAAATCTGTAAAAGAATTCCCGCCACATATTATTGCAGAGCTCAGGAACTTTTTTGAACAATACAAGGTGCTGGAAAATAAGAAAGTTGTAATTGACAATTTCCAGGATAAGGAAACGGCTATGAAGGTTATTGACGATGCAATTAGTTTTTATAAACAAAAGTTCAAAAATTAATATTGTGCAAATTAAATCCAGGAATATGACTACAGAAACAGTTTTGCTGCTGATCACAGTTGGATTAGCCGCTGGCATATTAAGTGGTATGGTTGGCGTTGGCGGGGGCATCATCATTGTACCTGCACTGGTTTTCTTTCTGGGATTTACTCAACACGAAGCTCAGGGAACATCATTGGGTTTGCTTTTATTACCGGTAGGTATTCTTGCCGTTCTTAACTACTATAAACAGGGACAAATCGATATCAAAGTAGTAGGCATAATGTCAATTGCATTTGTGGCTGGCGGATGGTTAGGAAGTAAGGTGGCGCTATCTCTTCCACAGGACACAGTAAAAAAAATATTTGCCATTGTCCTTTTTTATACAGCTTTCCGAATGATGGGTTGGGATGCGGTATTTATTAAATGGGTAAAAGGAATTTTCTGATGAAAAAAATTTTATTCCCCTTTTTTATATTGATCGTTAGCACAAGCTATTCTCAAAATCCTTTGCAGTCTCTCTTAAAAACATATTTCCGTACTCATCCTTTTGATATGAAGTTCAGTGGTTTTATTGCTTCACTACAGCAAGACCCCTGGTTTACCATAGAAACGTATAGCCGGCGTACTGATACTTCATTTTTTTATTTAACGGGTACATATAAAAACTTTAATCCTTTTCACTATCCACCAAAAGAGATAAGACTTGTGCTGGCAGAAGAGGAGATCATCCATACAGATTCATTAAAGACCCATGATACCATAATGAATTTACAGTTGCTCGGAATAAGTGATGGCGGCGCTGTAAACAATAAGTTTGTAGAAAAGGAGTTCAAACGGTTTCATAAAAATCAAGCTGACCGATTCTCAAGTAATACTTATGACACTTTTGAAGAAAAAAATGGCAGGATCACTGCTGAAATATATAACTATTTTGTTTTCCCTTATTCAATTGCGCCTATCACGATTGCATGGGGTATTTTGCCTCATACAAACCAATATGCATTTACTATCACCATCAGGTTTAAAGTAAAAGAAAATATATCTATCTATATCGTTAGCCCAGGTGAGCTTTAAACTTATTGTGAAATTTGGCTTTTGCCGCATCATAGAAAATGAAATTAGCTATTTTCATCCTGTGAACCCAAAACTGCACAAACATATCAGCGACCAGGAATTGCTCGACAGATTTTATGCTGACCATGATAACCAATGGCTCGGTATTTTATTGGAGCGATATACATTGTTATTGTTGGGTGTTTGTATGAAGTATTTAAAAAACGAGGAACAGGCAAGAGACAGCGTACAGCAAATCTTCCTTAAAGTCATAACAGAATTGCAAAAATACCGGGTTCAATATTTTAAAAGCTGGGTCTATATGGTGGCAAAAAATCATTGCCTCATGCAACTTAGAGATAAGCCGGGTAAAAATACAGTAGAAGTAAAAGACAGCATTGCAGTAGAAATTGATGAAACAGATAAAGAAAGTTTACTATTAAATGAAAAAACATACGAGTACATGGGCGAGGCATTGAAAGAACTAAATGCCGACCAGCAACTATGTGTAACTTTGTTTTACATAGAAAAGAAAAGCTATCAGCAAATAACAGAACAAACCGGCTATAGCATGATGCAGGTCAAAAGCCACATACAAAACGGAAAACGGAATATGAGAATATTAATTGAGAAAAAAATGAGCGGTTAGATGTCAGACAAGTTAAAAGACATATTATCCCATCTTTCAACAGAAGTTGACCAGGAAACATTATTAAAATACCTGGAAGGCCGGCTATCGGATGAACAACGTCATGAAGTCGAAAAGAAAATGATGGCTACAGATTTCAATGACGATGCAATGGAAGGCTTACAGGAAATAAAAAATAAAGAAAAGATTTCTTCACTTGTAGAACAGCTTAATCGTGATCTTCATAAAAAACTTGAAAAGAAAAAGAAAAAAAGAGAAAAGCTTCGCCTTAAAGAACAACCCTGGCTTTATATCGCCATCTTTATAATTCTGCTTCTTATTGTTTTAAGTTATATCGTAATACACAGAATGTTACAACAATAGTGAAAAAATATATTTGGTTTCCGGCACAATTATGGTGTACCTTTTATAGTCATTGATTTTGCTCTTTTAAAAAATCGTTTATGGCTATTTTACACCGACTTGATAAATGGAGCACCACTCACCCAAGGTTATTGTTATTACTTCGCGCCGCGTTGGGTATTGCCCTCGTCTCCAAAGGCATTTCTTTTATCAGTGATATGATGTCGTTAAAAGCTTTGTTAGCTGAAAGTAGTTTTGGTTTTTTGCCAGACTGGATTGCAGTGTTAATTACATGGATACATTTGCTATGTGGCTTTCTGATCACGATAGGATTGTTTACAAGGTTGTCCGCAATGATACAAATTCCAATTCTTATTGGAGCAGTGATCATTAATTTGTCAGTAGGAATTTTTACTCCTGGGTCAGAATTAGTGTTCTCGTTACTCGTACTTGTTTTACTTGTCTTTTTTCTCTTTGAAGGCGGTGGAGAGCTTGCGTTGGATGACTATATTAAGAAACACCTCATTTAATGTTTTTAAGATTAAGCAACAGCATGCTTTTCACTTCTTAAAGTCATCCATGCTACAATGATACTACCGACCATAAATATAGCACCGAGTAAAAACGGAGCTCCTGGGAAGTGAACATGGTCCTTGCCTGTAGTAAAAAGCTTAAAAAGATTATTCATCAGCAGAGGTCCTAAAATTGTCGTCAGGCTCATTAAGCTGGTAAGGGCACCCTGCAATTCACCTTGCTCATTTGGCGGCACATGTCCGGCCAGAACAGCTTGCAATGATGGTCCTGCGATACCTCCCAAACAATAAGGAATAAGAAAAGCAAACATCATCCATCCTTCTGTTGCAAACGCAAACAACACAAGACCTAAACTATACATAAGCAATCCCAAATAAATGCTTCGTTCATTACCCAGCTTTGGATTTATCACTCTTGTTAATCCGGCTTGCACAATCCCCACTAACAAGCCAACAACGGCAAGTGAAATACCCACGATTTTTTCTGTCCATTGAAAACGATAAATGGTAAAGAAATTCCAATTAGCCTGCACTGATTGTGCAGCCATATAAATAAGGAAAAAAGAAAAAGCTAATCTACCAATAGTTGGATATCTTTTAAATAACAAAAGTGATCCAAATGGATTTGCTCTTTTCCAATGAAATTCACGGCGATGTTCTTCACTCAACGACTCCGGTAACACAAAATATCCATACAAAGTGTTCAATAAACAAAGACCAGCTGCCGCATAAAAAGGAGCCCTGATCCCCCATCCAGCTAACAAACCACCAAGTGCAGGACCGATAATAAAACCAAGACCGAATGCAGCTCCTATCATTCCAAAATTTTTGGCTCTTGTTTCCGCAGTACTAACATCGGCTATATATGCAGAAGCGGTTGTAAAACTTGCTCCTGTTATACCAGCTATTATTCGGCCAATAAATAACCAACCATACGAAGGTGCTAAAGCAAGGAAAAGATAATCGATCCCAAAACCAATTAATGAACAAAGCAGGACGGGTCTCCTTCCATACTTGTCACTTAAATTTCCGATCACTGGCGCAAACAAAAATTGAGTCACAGCATAAGCTGATAACAACCATGCCCCATACGGACTAGCTTCATTAACAGGAATGTTTTTAAGTTGAGAAATAAGATCGGGCATGACAGGAATAATAAGCCCCCATCCCATCACGTCAATAAGAAGAGTAATAAAAATGAAATTAATAGCCGCTTTTCTTGATTGAGCCATTTTTGATTTTGTCTCTCAAAGTTGCGCAACAATCATAAATAAAAAAAACAGTGAAAAAATAAGCTTCAAAACGGCATCATTATTGCCAATCTGGGTTATTCCAAAAAAACATCAAAAAACTGTCTTTTTATTCTCGTAATTATTCGCTTGTAATAATACGTGGGGAAAAGAGTTTAATGAGAATCATTGCATTGAATTTTTCGTAGTGCATTTACTAATGCAATATGCTATGAAATCCAGTTTGTGGTTTCTATTTTTGATCTGTTCAATCAATCTCCTATGGCAACCATTCCCGTTCCGGAAATGAAAAGCCAAATAACCGTACCCCCGGAATTTTTTTAAAAATCCTGTTCCGATATTCCTATGATAAATTTTTCGAATTAGAAATCCAACACCTTGGGTCGGCATTGTTTTACTTAAAAATTTAAAACGATGTTGAACAAGAAACAAATTAAGACCGTATCTTTTTTAGCGCTTTTTTTCATGTTTGTTCTGAGATCAAATGGAGGTATAAACCCTCTTACTCCGAATGATCCTGCATATAACGACTCTATTCTTTTATCGTTAACTGGCAAATCCTCTTTATCAATTCCGCAAGTTCCTTTGCACCAGTCAATGGAAAAGTTTGTACAGGAATATGCTGAAGACAATATGGAATTATTTGAGAAAATAAAATTGAATAAAACTGGTTATTTAAAAACCATTGATAGAGTCTTTGCTCAACACCAAATTCCCCTTGAACTAAAATATCTTGCTGTCATTGAATCAAAGCTTAATACAAATGCACTTTCATGGTGCGGCGCTAAGGGACTTTGGCAATTTATGCCAGGTACAGCAAAAATATTTGGCCTGAAGATCACAGCTAAATATGACGAAAGACAACATGTTTGGAAGAGTAGTGTGGCAGCAGCAAGATACCTTAATGAACTCTATGAATACTTTGGTGACTGGTTGCTCGTAATTGCAGCTTACAATAGTGGACCTGCTCCTGTTTTAAATGCAATAAAAAAATCTGGAAGCAGAAGTTTCTGGAAGCTTCAATACTTTTTGCCAAGAGAAACAAGACTACACGTAAAAAGGTTTATAGCTACTCACTATTATTTTGAAGGTGGCGGAAGTCTTGTAACTCTTGGAAAAGTTGAAACAGAAAAATATTTGAAAAACCTTGAAGAGTTTAATGCAAAAAATAATTCAGATGAAGAACAGCAAGATACGAACCCCATTGCTGCATTCAGCCAATGGATAGGGGTTGATAATCATGAAAAGAATTTACAATTAATCCTAAAAAAATAATAACCAAAATGATTACTGAAATAATCTTCCTCGCATTCATGATACCGGCACACGATGCCGAGATCTTCTCCCTGAACTGAAATATTAGCAAGTTTCAAAATTTGGGTAGGATTAATTATGGTTAATCTGTCTATTAGATTGATGTAAACAGTTTTCTAGCCAACTAATAAAATTCTTACATTTAATGTCCACAAAACTGGACTAAAAATGAGAAGTTTCTCGTTACCTGCAATAATTCTTTTCTTTCTTTCATCACAATCAGAAGCTCAATTAAGATTACCTGCAATTATTTCTTCAGGTATGGTGTTGCAGCAAAACGACTCAGCAAGTTTATGGGGCTGGGGAAATCCAGCAGAAAGAATTTTAGTTACGACAAGTTGGAATGGAAAAACAGATACTGCAACGGTAAACAATCGTGCAAACTGGAAAATAAAAATAAAGACGCCTGCGGCTGGCGGGCCTTATACAATTACATTAAAAGGGAATAATACAATCGAATTGAGTGATGTCATGATCGGAGAAGTTTGGGTTTGCTCAGGGCAATCAAATATGGAATGGAATTATTGGAATGGGTTAAAAGATATAAAAGATGAATTGCCTACTTGCTACAATCACAGTATTCGTTTTTTTCATATACCTAAAACAACTGCCAATCATCCGCAAGATGATGTACAGGCAGAATGGAAGATTTGTGATTCAAATTCATTAAAGTCATTCAGCGCAGTTGGTTATTTTTTTGGAAAGAAAATAAATAAGGACCTGGATGTACCGGTTGGATTGATCAACTCAAGCTGGAGTGGAACACCAGCAGAAGTATGGACACCGGAATCCATATTTGATAATGATGATGAACTTCGTTTAGCAGCAGCTCGCCTTCAAAGTTTTCGCTGGTGGCCAAATCATGATGGACTCTGCTATAATGGCATGATCGATCCAATTACCAAATTCAATATTGCGGGTGCTATTTGGTACCAGGGAGAAAGCAATGTTGGTAATAATGAGACTTATTACAAGTTATTTACTACAATGATCAAATCATGGCGTGATGCATGGAAAAAAGATTTTCCATTTTATTATGTACAAATTGCTCCTTATAAATATGGAAATAATAATGTAGGTGCTCTAGTGCAGGAAGCACAAACAAAAGCAATGAATTTTCCTAACACAGGCATGATTGTAATAACTGATCTTGTAGATGATGTTAATAATATTCATCCATCAAATAAACATGATGTTGGATACCGGCTTGCAAACTGGGCACTGGCTGAAACATATAAGCAAAAAGGCGTTATTTACAAAAGCCCTTTATACAAGAGCAAAACAACAAATAAAAACAAGATCACTTTAAGTTTTGATAATGCACCAAAAGGTTTCAGAGATAATAATGCGATCGAGGGATTTTTAGTTTTTGATCTCAAAACGGAACAATGGTTTCCTGCACAAGCCAAAATTGAAAAAGATAAAATAATTGTCTGGAACGATGGCGTCGCTGAACCTGCGCAAGTACGTTATGCTTTCGGCAATACTATAATTGGAAATGTTTTCAGTAAAGAAGGATTACCACTTTGTCCCTTCCGTACAGATAATTGGGATCTTGATCAAGGCCCGGTAAAATAAAAACCCTGCATGATATGCAGGGTTTAACTATTTAACAGGAAGATTTATTTTGCCGGGGGTGGTGGCGGCATCAATGCTGCCTCAGGAATAACATTTTTAACGGGAGGTGTTGTTTTGAGATAAGCAAAAATTGCTTTCAGTTCATCATCAGTCATTTCGGTTGCAGGCATCATGGACATGGGCGGCATAAGCGGCCTCGTGTTTTCAAGCCCCATCCATTTCTTTTCGTGGAGTGCTTTCAAAAATTGTTCTTCCTTCCAGCCGCCAATACCTGTTGAGTCTGAAGTAAGATTTGCTGCGTAGGTTGTCCCCCAAGGTCCTGTCCAGGATGTAAATGTTTGGGTAACTATGAGACCTTTTTTTGCAGCTTCCTTTGGATCAAAACTGGGAGGAGGCAGTTGTGCTGGATGTCCTGAAAGCATCAAGCTCATGTCATTCTCTGGTCCCTTAGGTCCCATTTTTTTGGGTGTATGGCAATCATTGCAACCGCAAATTGTTACAAGGCGTTCACCCCATTTTACCTGGCTATCGAAGCCACCAAATTGAGCAACAACCGTAGGTTTTACTTCGTCGGTTTCTTCTTTTTTATCATCTGTGCATTGTGTGGAGATCAAGGCTACAGCAACTAGCATCATTGCTGTGGTGGAAATTCGTTTCATAATTTATTGTTTTGGTTTACGTTTTGGAGCCAAAAGCTACATATTTATTTTTAAATACATTATGACATTTAATCCACATTTTTTGAAATAGTTGGATGAGCTAAATGTTTCATTGTATTAACCACTACAGTTAAAATAAATAAGAGTATTCGGTCAATAAGCATTATCTTCGCATTTCAAATTTGAGTTCTAGTTTTTGGTAAGTAAATGATTTTTTCTGCTAAGCGTTAATCTGCTAAATAGTTAGTCTTCTTTCCAGTACTCGTTTCTCAGATCATTTTTAATTTAAATTGTAAAAGTAAATGAACATTTATGTTTCAAACTTAAGCTTCAACGTACAAGATGAAGACTTAAAAAGTTATTTTGCTGATTACGGAGAAGTAACATCAGCTAAAGTTATTAACGACAAAGAAACAGGCCGCAGCCGCGGTTTTGGCTTTGTTGAAATGTCTGATGATTCAGCTGCTCAAAAAGCAATCGCTGAATTAGATGGCGCTACCGTTGATGGTCGTGCTATTAAAGTAAGTGTTGCAAAACCACGTGAAGAAAGAAGTGGTGGCAACAACAATCGTCGTTCATTCGCCGGCAGCCGTTGGTAAAATAATGAACAGATGACAAAAGAAAAGTCCCGCTTTTCAGCAGGACTTTTTTTATGCTCTTTTCTTTGCAACAGGTTTTTTCTTCCCTTTGCTTTTTAATGCATTATCAATTGCCTTGCTCAGGTTGTCAAACGTCGGTTTTACTCCAAGTGGCTCATCATTAACAAAAAATGCAGGTAACTCTTTTACACCTTTTCCAATTCCTTCCTTAATATCATCCTGCACCTGCCAGCCATAAGTACCGTTAACAAGGCTATCAAGAAAATTTTTATCACTGATACCGGCTTCACGACTATAAAGCTTCAAACTTGTTGTACCAAGGTTTCTCCTGTTCTGAAACAAAATATTATGCATTTCCCAGAACCTACCGGTTTGTCCGGCAGCTACTGCAGATTCACTTGCTTTTAAACTGCGCTGATGAATTTTCGTAAGAGGAAAATGTCTGAATTGAAATCGAATTCTTCCTTCATACTTTTCTAATATCTGCTTTACGACTTCATTTGCTTTTGCACATTCTTCGCTTTCGTATTCTCCCCATTCCATTAATGTCACAGATGCTTTTTCATTTCCCACCCACATCTCCGTAGGTTTAATGATAATTACTACTTCTTTTGGTGCTGGCATTTTGATTTACTCCTTGCCCGTATAGTACGGGACTATTTATTTTAATGTTGATTTTTTTTCCTTTGGTTTTGATGAAAGTTTACCATTATCCTCATTTCTAAAGACAACAGTATTGTCAAAAACGTCCACCAAAACCGGTCTTGATTTATCTATATCTCCGGCCAATATACGTTTACTAAGCGTATTCACAATTTCCTTTTGTATTAAACGTTTCAATGGCCTCGCACCGAATTGAGGATCAAAGCCTTGCTCAGCCAAAAATTCTAATGCATAGTCACTAAAATCGAGCTGAATTCCGCTTTCCGCCACCAATTTTTTCAGTTTTTCTAATTGAATTTTTACGATGCCTACGATCTCTTTTTTGAGCAAAGGCTGGAACATGATGATCTCATCAACTCTGTTCAAAAATTCCGGACGAATAGTCTGACGAAGCAAAGCCATTACTTCAATTTTTGCTTTTTCTGTTGCATCTTCAAGATTTTTTTCTGTCACATTTTCAAATGCTGCCTGGATGATATGACTACCAATATTACTTGTCATGATGATGATCGTGTTTTTAAAATTCACAACACGACCTTTATTATCGGTCAATCGTCCATCATCTAATACTTGTAGCAATACATTCCAAACATCAGGATTCGCTTTTTCAATTTCATCAAGTAAGACAACACTATATGGTTTTCTCCGAACTGCTTCTGTTAGTTGACCACCTTCATCATAACCAACATATCCCGGAGGGGCGCCAACCAAACGGCTCACAGTATGTTTTTCCTGGTACTCACTCATATCGATCCTTGTCATCATGCTTTCATCATCAAATAAATATTCTGCCAATGCTTTTGCCAATTCAGTTTTACCCACACCCGTTGTTCCTAAGAAAATAAAAGAGCCAATTGGCTTCTTAGGATCCTGCAAACCTGCACGGCTTCTTCTTATGGCATCAGCAACTGCAGTGATCGCTTCTTCCTGTCCAACAACTCTCTCGTGTAAATGTTCTTCAAGATGTAATAATTTTTCCTTATCACTTTGCAACATCTTGGTCACCGGTATCCCAGTCGACTTAGCAACACTCTCTGCTATATCTTCTGCATCCACTTCCTCTTTTAAAAGTCGTTTCTCCCCGCTTGATTCAAGCTGCTTACTCAATTCCTCAATCAGCTTTTCTTGTTCTTTGATCTTGCCATACCTGATCTCAGCCACTTTACCATAATCTCCTTCCCTCTCGAGCCTTTCAGCTAATGCTTTTAAATTCTCAATCTCTGCCTTCGCATTCTGAACTTTCTCCACTAAATCTTTTTCTTCTCTCCATTTTGCTTTTAGTGTATCTCTTTCTACGGAAAGATTTCCTATCTCGGTGTTTAATTCTTTAAGTTTATAATCATCATTTTCTCTTTTGATAGCTTCTCTTTCGATCTCTAATTGACGAATTTGTCTTTCTAATGTATCTAGCTCTTCCGGCATTGAATTCATTTCAAGGCGAAGCTTTGCAGCACTTTCATCAATTAAGTCAATAGCTTTATCGGGTAAAAACCGGTCTGTGATATAACGATGTGATAATTCAACCGCAGCAATGATCGCTTCGTCTTTAATCCGAACATGGTGATGCGTCTCATAACGATCTTTTAATCCACGCAAAATTGAAATTGCATCTTCTACAGATGGTTCATCAATTAATACTTTCTGGAAACGCCTTTCCAGTGCTTTATCCTTTTCAAAAAATTTCTGGTATTCATTTAATGTAGTGGCGCCGACTGCCCGCAGATCGCCTTTTGCCAAGGCCGGTTTTAAAATGTTTGCTGCGTCCATGGCTCCTTCTCCACCACCTGCGCCAACGAGTGTATGAATTTCATCAATGAATAAAATAATTTCTCCATTACTATTTTCAACTTCCTTTACAACTGCTTTTAATCTTTCTTCAAACTCACCTTTGTATTTTGCACCTGCGATCAGCAATCCCATATCCAATGCATAAATAATCTTTGACTTTAGATTTTCAGGAACATCACCATTGACAATACGATGTGCAATACCCTCTGCAATGGCTGTTTTACCAACACCTGGTTCACCAACAAGAATAGGATTATTCTTTGTTCTTCTTGAAAGTATATGAAGTGTTCGTCTAATTTCTTCATCACGACCAATCACAGGATCAAGTTTTCCTTGTCTTGCTAACTCATTTAAATTCTTTGCATACTTATTAAGTGCATTGAATTCCTGACTTTGCGTTTGGGATGTAACTGTCTCTCCTTTTCTTAGTTCTTTAATTGCTGTTATCAATCCCTTTTCAGTAAGTCCCGAGTTTTTCAAAAGTTTTGCAGCCGCATCATTGCCCTGTACTATTGCAAGCAACAAATGTTCAGGTGTAACAAACTCATCATTGAATTGTTTGACAACAGCGCCAGCACGAAGAATAACATTGTTTGCATCACGGCTCACGGATTGTGCAGGATCACCTGACGTGGTCTTTGGTAATTTTGAAATAAGTTCATCCAACTTGCTTTCAACAAGATTGATGGTAACATTATTTTTCTTGAGCAAATAATCTATTGGCGAATCCTGATCATCTAGCAACGCCTTTAGAATATGCTCCGTTTCAATATTCGGATTCTGTGAATTAAAAGCTAATTGCTGGGCAGCCTGTATGGCTTCAGCAGCTTTTATGGTAAAATTTCCTAAGTTCATGTTGTAAAATTTAAGACCACGGACGACGGACCACAGGCGATATTTCAATACTGTGGTCTGTCGTCTATCGTCTGTCGTCTTTCTTCAAACAGCAATCCAAGAGCCAAATTCAGAAACTATGTCATTAAAAATCAGGTTTTACTGTCTCAAATTCAGCATTTTTATTGTTTCACTGCTAATCTTTCAGACGATAAATGCTCAGAAAAAGGAGAAGCCATTAATATCAAAATATAATCTAACTGCCCTTGATAGAATTTTGGAGGAAAAGCAAAGCCTTATCGGGAAGGATTATGTGGTTTTGATCTGGAAAAAAGATGATACACTTACCTATAAAAAAGAAGCGGGTGAATACAAGAGTAAAACGGTTGCGCCAATTGCCAGTTGTAGCAAATGGCTAACGGCGGCATTAGTAATGCAGTTTGTAGATGAAGGAAAAATATCTCTTGATGATCCTGTGGTGAAATATATACCCGTTTTTGAAAAATACATGAAGAAATATATCACCATTCGTCATTGTCTTTCACACATGACCGGTATTGAAGATGATGATAAGTTTTTGAAAAAGATCTTACAAAGAAAAAAGTTTGAATCGCTGGACCAGGAAGTGGAGTCTTTTGCGTCAAGAGAAATAAGAGCTAATGCCGGTACTGATTTTTGGTATGGCAATATCGGGTTGAATATTGCAGCAAAGGTCCTTGAAGTGGTAAGCAAAAGAAAGTTTGATGTATTGATCAAACAGAAATTATTTACGCCGCTTGGAATGCGACAAACAACATTTACTGAACTGGACGGCGGTCTTTATAATCCTTCAGGCGGTGCAAGATCAACTGCTGATGATTACATGAAATTTTTAGTAATGCTGATGAACAAAGGGAAATATAATGGCAAACAAATTCTAAGTGAAGAATCTGTGAATGAAATGATGAAAATACAGACGGCTAATGCACCTAAACGATATGTACCGAAAGCTGCCGAAGGTTTTAATTATGCACTAGGTAGTTGGGTGGTTGAAGAAAAAGATGGTAATGCAACTGCACTGGCAAGCCCGGGTTTATTTGGCACCTGGCCAATGGTTGATTTCTGTCGCGGCTATGCTTATATACTCTTTGTAAAAAATTATTTAGGTGAAGAAAGAGCTAATGCACATTTGGAGATTAAGAAAGTGATTGATGAGAAGATAACGGGGGAGTGCAAGTAAATGCTGAATAGAATTGTTGCAGCACAAGTGTGCGACGCAAAAGAAGCTGAATAGTAGTAATGAAGCCTGGCCAATAACCCTAAAACTGCCCTTTATATTTCACCTTCCCTCCCACGATCGTCGTCACCACTTTTGTGTTTTTAATTTCTTCGTCTTTGCAGGTCATCAGATCGTTTGAAAGAATAACAATGTCTGCATATTTACCAACTTCCAAAGAACCCTTTTCTTTTTCCTGGAAAGCGGCATAAGCATTTGCCATTGTATAAGAATAAAGAGCCTGTTCTCTTGTCATTTTTTGTGCAGGATAAAATTCAGTGCCATCTTTTAGTTTTCTTGTAACCGATGCATAAAAATTTGGAATAGGATCTTCATCTTCCACCGGAACATCGGTTCCATTATTTACCAATACTCCTGCTTTTAAAAATGATTGCCATACATAAGCACCTTCTTCGGAACGCTTCGCTCCCAACCTTTTTGGAACAAACGGCGCATCACTGGTACAATGAATACCCTGCATGGAGGCGAGCACATTCCATTCTTTGAACCGTGGGATCTCTAATGGATTAACATGCTGCGCATGTTCCACCCGCCAGCGATGATCTTTGTTTTTATCTTTTGCAATTTGTCCTGCATAAATATTGATCACTTCACGATTGGCCCTGTCGCCAATCGCATGCACACATAACTGCAAATTATTTTGCCAGCAAAAATCTGCTATGGCTTTTAATGAATCAACATTAAAAGTATTGTTACCAACCCAACCCGGACGATCAGTGTAAGGTTCCAGCAACCATGCTCCATAAGAGCCCAATGCACCATCGAGTGAAACTTTTACTGCCTTTACTGTTAAGAATCCATTGCCTTCATTTATTATTGGAAAAACATTTGCATGAGACCGAAGCGTTGCATTATCTTCTCTTACCATCAGCCAGTGGCGAATATTTAATTTGCCCTGTTGTGCCAATTGTTTCATTCCTTCTACCTGCTCAAATGTGGAACCGGCATCTTCAAAACTAGTCACCCCTTTTTTCAAACAATCTTCTTCTGCCAGCCTGATACTTTCAGCCCATTTAGCTATTCGAACATCCTTAGGTTGCTGATCTTCCCAATCACCATAAGCTTTCCAGGCCAACCCTTGTGCAGTTTCAGCCAGGACACCAACTATTACACCATTTTTATCTTTTACAATATCGCCCCCTTCCGTGCTTTTAGTAGTTGAAGTAATACCTGCCAGTTCCATTGCTTTTGCATTTACATAAACACTATGCCCGCTTGCATGCGATAATACAACAGGATTATTTGGAGAAACCTTATCCAGCTCTTCATGATACGGATAGCCTAAATAATTTTTTGCAGGTGCAGGGTTCCATTTTTCCTGGTGCCATCCACGACCAACAATCCAATCACCGGGTTTTGCTTTCTTAACCGCATCAGCCACCATTGCCACGATCTCATCCCAATTCTTTACATTCATCAGGTTCAGATTTATCAATGATGCGCCAAGCCCATGAATATGTCCATGACCTTCAATAAAACCAGGCATTACAAATTGTCCTTTGCAATCGATCAGTTCAGTTTTATCACCGATATAGTTCTTTACATCCTTATTGCTTCCAATAAATACGATCTTTCCATCTCTTACAGCCAATGCTTCAGCCTCTGGTTGATTCTTATTTACAGTATAAATTTTTGCATTGTTAAGTACAAGTTCTGCCACTTCTTTAGCCCCTGAATTGCTCGACGCCGTATTACAACTGAGAAAAAAAAGAATTACTGCAGGAAAATAACTTATGATTGATCGTTTCATTTTTTAAAAGTTGGTTTCAAATGTATTGATTTAAAGAATATGCGCCATTACTGCTGCCAGAAAAGAAGAATAATTTCTTTTTTGCTATATCCTTGTACTTGTGATAAATCTCTTTGACAGTATTTTTTCCCTCTTTGCCATAACTTATAATGCAAACTGTACCACCATTTCCGCCACCTGAAACTCTTGCACCAAACACTCCGTTAGGCACACCTGCCCCACGGACAAGGTCGACAATCTTATCAGTATATTCATTGCCTAAACCCAAAGCTGAATAACTTTCATGACTCTGCAACATCAAATTCCCCATTTTTATTAATGGTGTTTGTTTGTCATCTTGCTTTTTAAAACTCTTTAATAAGATTTTAAATTCATTCACTCTTGCATTTTCATAAACGGGATGTGAACCACAAACTAAAGGTCTATAAAATTTTTGTGCATCAATTGTTGTTACGGTATCAATCGAAAGCTTGTATTGCGATAAAAAATCTTTGCCCGAAATTTCTTCCGGCAGCAACGAAAGATATTTTTCTTCAAAAACAGGAACAGGAATATTAGCTAAAAATCCTTTAAAAGGAAGTCTACTCCAATCAGCTGTTGTTCTTGCATGATCGAGATCTTCCTCAGTAGCGCCTTCAGCTAATGCAATTATTGAATAACTCATAAATGTGGCGGCACGAACATCACTGTAAGAGGCGCCGCTTACAGCATGGCGCACACCGCTGTCAATGCCACTGAAATTTATCCCGCGTGGAATACCGATAGGCTTATCAACGTGATGAGGTTGACAGATCAAAGGCAGCAATTTATTTTTTAGACCAAGATGTGATGATAACTGATCCATTAAACCACAGGGAGCACCGGCAACATGATTCTCGGCCATCTGTGCAAGCACTGCCAACTCTTCTCTTCCCAATGATAGTTTATAAAGTTGGCTTAATGCATTCATTGTAGCAATTTCCAAAGCGGCTGAAGATGAAACGCCTTTTCCCCAGGGAACATTTGATTCGATGTAAACATTAGCACCGGAAATTTTAGCTCCCTTTTCATTCGCCAAAACCAGAAAACACCCTAACCCATAAACAGCCCAATCACCACCTACCACCGATTTAATGACCTTTCCTGCTTCAACAAGTGACATATCTTTTATTGCCGAAAGATGAAGTATGAAATCATTCATTTTCTTTTTTGTGACCCGTGTACGAAAATGAAAAACTCCATCATTTCTTTTTTGAACATTGACAGTTGTAGTTTGTTTTATGGGCATTTGCAAAAGAAGTGAGCCGCTGTAATCAGCAATTCCTCCCATAACATCCATGCGACCTGGAGCAGTTGCAGAAATTATTTTTTCTTCACTTGAAAAAAGATCATTCATAGATTAATTCTTCGAAGTTCGGCTGCTTTCTCTTCTGGCATCGTATCCGCCATAAAAGTATCAGCACCAGTTTCAGGACCTGCAAGATATTTCATTAAGCCGGGTTGACGCAATGGTGGGCATATGATCAGGTGCATGTGATAATCAGGATAATCATTTCCGTCAACAGGAGCCTGTGCAAATGCCATGATATAAGGAAAGCTGCTTTGAAAATTTGCATCGAATTTTCTTGCAACTGTTTGAAAAACCTCAGCAAGATCATACAACTCTTCATCGCTCATTGTAATTAATGATGCATGTCGATTTTTTGGAAACACATAAGTTTCATAAGCAAACCTTGCAAAGAAGGGAATAAAAGCGATTGCGCCTCTATTTTCTCCAACGATCCTTATATCATCTCTTTTTTCAGCCTCAATTATATCGCTGAAAATATTTGTCCCCTTTCCTTTTTGATATTCAGCTGCTGCTGCTAATTCCTTTTGAACTACATTGATCGTAAAATCCACTGCATAGATCTGGCAATGCGGATGTGGATTGGAAACACCCACTATCTCTCCCTTGTTTTCAAAAATCAACACTGATTTTATCGTCTCATGCTCATTAAAAAAGATCATCTCCTTTCTTAATGATCTGAAAACATTTGCCACTTTATCAACAGTGATATCATTTAGTGTAACATTATGTCGCGGATCATAGCAAACAACTTTTGCAATACCGCCGGCCCTACTTCGTCTATACAAATCATTGTGCTGGCTTTGAAATTCCTCCGGGATTGCAGGTGAATTCAATCCAACAACAGGATGATCATTTTCAAAAATGAAAACATCTGCATAATCAGCATTTTTCTTTCCGCTTATTCTTTTATTACCCGGGCACAAATAACAATTGGGATCATACTCCGGCGCAATAACCGTTGATTCTTTCTTTTCAAAATTCCATGGCCTGCTGTTACGATGTGCAGCATATACTACCCATTCTCTCCGCAGCGGGTGCCACCTCTTCTCCCAATTTCCAAAAGGGATAGACTCATGCATATCTTATAATTTTTTTAATTGCTTCTTCCACTTGTTGTAGACTGATGCATATACTTCCTGTTCTTCTTTTACCGGTGAGTAGCTTTTTATTTTTTCCATTGAAGAATATGCTTCCGTAACATTTTTATAGACCCCAACACCAATCCCTGCCCCTCTTGCCGCACCAGTAGCACCATCGGTATTGTACAATTCGAGTTCGCAACCGATAGTGTTTGCAAATACAGAACTAAAGACTTCACTTAAAAACATATTTGCATTACCGGCTCTTACAGTTTTTATTTCCATTCCCATTTCTTTCATTACTTCAACTCCGTAATGCAACGCAAACACAATCCCTTCTTGTGCGGCTCGTGCAATATGACCACGATTATGGCGGTTGAATTGAACCACTTTCATTACAGCTCCAAGGTCTTTATTTTCCAGCACTCTTTCTGCACCATTTCCAAATGGGTAAACCAATAGTTCGTCAGAGCCTGCCGGCGCCATTGATGCTTCTTTATTTATTTGTTCGTAAGATGAATCACCAAAAAAGTTTTTACGTAGCCAGCTATTCAGAATACCTGTACCATTTACACAAAGCAA
>DASTZB010000430.1:0-15682 GCA_035764525.1 Chitinophagaceae bacterium
ACATAGCAGTGAATTAACATTAATAAGGTGGTTCAAAAAATAACAAGTGAACTCAATCAACCTGGTCAGCGTATATTACTGTGGTTTTTGATTTTTCATTTTTAACAGGGCATGATCGTTAGATAAATTTCAAATTACTAAAGTAAAACGGAGAATAAAAATCAATCTTGATTACCATAAACTGGAGTAAATATTTTCAGTTTTCAATTGGTTATAGGGGCATCGAAAGGAATTTGTCCCGTCTATGACAGGAAGCTGGTGACCTTACTTATTATTGGATGAATTAAATTTGATGATTGGTATTCCATAAACATATCTCTGCTGTATAGTAAAGCATATTTATTAAGCCAACTAAATTCTTAGTAAAATGAAAATAAAGAATGATCCATTTAAGATCGCCGAAATGGAAAAAGAAGAAGCCAGAAGGAAAAAGGAAATGGCCAGGATGGAAAGGGACGAGCTGAAAAGAGAACTGGAAGCGTATAAAAAAGAATTTAACCTTGAAAAATATCGAATTGTCTTAGAAAGATTACAATTGAACTGGTTACAATGGAATGTAACGTGTATGGTACTTGGTTTTGGGATCTATAAATTTTATTATTCAAGAGTTATTAGTGGGGCAGATCCGATCGGCGGTACTATCAACGGCTGGCATATCGGAATAGTCATGATTTCCGTGGGCCTTGTGTCGTTACTGGCAGCTACTATTCAGCATAAAACAAATGTTACGAAATTGAAATTACAATTTGAAGCAATGCAGTATTCCATATCATTGCGTGTCTCTTATTTCATCCTAGTCTTTTCTGTGTTTATGTTGCTGGTGGTGATCTTCAAAGGATGAATTCTTTATTAAAAACTACAGAATTGTTTTGAGTTAAATGACCCGCACTTTTATCTTTTGACAAATTTGCTTTTCAATAGATCAGGTAATATTTTTCTGATCCGTTAATTGAAACATACAATGATTTTAAATCGTACATTAGCTATACCCTCTACATAGCTGCATTCCTTCATCAAAAAATCAAAACCATGACAAGCGATAAAATATTTGCGATAACCTTACTGTTCCTGGTTCCTTTCATTGCAGTCTTAGTTCCAATTCTGCTCGGTCAACGTTATGGTATCTACCGTAAAAAGAAAACGGAAGAAGCACAGCATGCGCCTATTGGTTCTGTTGTAGGTGCCGCATTTGGGCTTCTTGCCTTCATGCTTGCCATTACATTTCAAATTGCAGCCAATCGTTATGATAAAAGAAAAGAATTGCTGCTTGAAGAAGTCACAAACATAAGAACAGGTTACCTGCGGGCTGGGTTAATTCCGGAACCATACAGAACAAATACTAAAAAATTTCTTGTTGAATATGTTGACCTGCGTGTTGATCTTACAAATGATCTTTCTAAACTAAGCAATAGTCTTTCTCGTTCGCAACAAATACTTGATTCATTATGGAAGTATACGGAGGCGCTTGCAGAACAGGACCGCAGTTCGGAAGTTTATGCACTATATACGACTTCAGTAAATGACATGATCGATTCATATAATCAGCGGATATCAGTTGCGCTGCAGTATCGCATTCCTGGGGCAGTTCTGTTCGTATTATTTATTATTTCCTTCGTTTCTATGTTTGTTTTGGGGTATCAATTCGGAATTTCGGGAAGAGGGAATTTAAGGCTCATTATTTTATTATCGGTCATTTTTGCGATCGTCATGTTTTTAATTTTAGCACTTGACGAGCCGGAAAAAGGATTGGCTACTATCAATCAAAAGCCGATGATCACCTTGCAACAACAATTACACAGTAAATGAATTTTTTTATTAAGAAATTGCTTGCTGACTCAGGAAAGTTTGAGGAAACGCCGATACATCATCAACGCCGGACAAATGCAGGATTGAATCTTTTTCCAAATCCATTATTAATAACAAACATTGGATTGAAGATCAAAACAAAAACTTTTTCAAAGAAATTGAAACCATTTCTGCGCATGATCATTGTAAGCTGGTGTGTTGATTCACCCAGCATCGATCCTACTACCGGTGTAATAAAAAGATCCTGCGTGCTTGGCTTTTCTGCCATTCCTTCTATAAAGTATTCCCATATAAATGACTGTGCAGTGGAGAAGAGAAAAGAATGAAATCGGCTTGCATTCTGACTTCTTAATGAATTATAATAGTAGGATCCTGCAATCGGGTGACCGATATAATTCAATTGCCAGTCATCATGATCCCAAACGGGTAAATTTGAAAATGATCGCTTCATGTTGCGCCAGGCATCCTGTGCCCAGGTATGAGACCATTTAGTTACTTCCTTCGGCAAACATATCAAAACAGTCATACCAAGCAGTTCAACACCACCGATAAAAAGTTCAGCACGCCCAATTTTTTTCCATATTCCTGTATGTTCATTTCGCAACAACGGGATGGTTGATTGCTTGGATACAAAAGAGTCATAAGGATTTATTACATGAATTTTGAAATTGCTTTTATTAAAAGAAACAATTCCCGCTTCAGGTTTAGAATTTTTATATTGAAAATTTATTTTGGATGTTGAAGGTTGTTGTTGCCCCGCGTATAATCGTGAAACGGAAGACTTGCTAAGAATATTCCCTGTAGACTGAGATTTAGATTGAAATTGCTTTGTATAAGATTTTATGGTGTCTGATGTAACTGGTGGACCTTTAGCATAGGAACAGAAGCTAAGGCAAGAAAGTAATAGAATAAGAAATAGTAGTTTTAAATGCATCAGTTTCGGGAGTTTCCGAAATTAGCCCAGGTGAATGCTGAGGTGGCTATGATGTAAATATAAGTCCAAAATTATGTTTGGAAAATTTTAATTTCAAAGACTTTGCACTGCTTTGCTATTGAGCAAAATAATAAAAGAAAGGGTGAGATTTTTTTTATTTTACCTGGTTTTGTAATGGTACAATCTTTTACAATAACACATAAAGAACATTGAGAGATCAAAATATAGTTTGAAAGCGGCAGTAACTCAAATTCTTTCAATCCTGTTTTTTATGAGGTTTCAAAAGTCATCTTTTATGTTTATCCACAAACATGAATTCTATTTATAAGAAAATGCATAAATAAAAGACGGGGTTAGCATTGCAATAGTAATAGCAGGCACTTAGATCTTTGCACAATCATACAATAAAAGAATAGTCATGGGCAGATTCGGTATTAATTTTTATCTTCAATATATTATATACAAATCCCTGAAAGTTTTTAGCAGATGCTTTATCGCTTTTGATTTTCCCGGGTTTATATGGTCTCTTATGAAAATTCGCATTAAACAAAAACCATAAACTTTTAAATTATGAGAAAAATTATTTTGTTTGTAATGATCCTTTCGGGTTTACAGCAAACAATATCAGCACAGGACACAACGAGGCCACTAAAGAATACCATTCTTTTCAATGTGACTAACCCACTCATTTTTGGCAGTTCCTTCATTTTGGGTTATGAGCGGGTATTAAATCATCGCCATTCATTCAGCGTTAACATCGGCACCACTAGTTTTCCTGGTTCGGATAGAAGAGAAACAGATTCATTGAAATTAAATGATGTCGATAATAAAAGCGGCTTGAATATTTCGGCAGATTTCCGGTTCTACCTGGCAAAAGAGAATAAATATGTCGCTCCGAGGGGTATTTATATTGGCCCTTATTATTCTTATAATAATTTTAAAAGGGAACATACCTGGGCATTAAAAAGCACAAACGGGGGTGCTCCAATGCAGGTGAATTCAGATCTTAATCTTAATATTCATACTGTTGGGTTTGAATTGGGTTACCAGTTTGTTTTTTGGGACAGGCTTGCTTTAAATATGATTTTGATCGGGCCGGGCATTTCTTCTTATAATTTAAAAGCATCAATTGGTGGTAATTTATCACAAGCTGATCGGCAGAAACTTCTCGATGCAATTAATGATGCGCTGACTGAAAAATTTCCTGGCTGGGGTGGAGTTGTCGATGATGGAGAATTTCAATCGAAAGGATCTACTAACACCACTACTTTAGGATACAGGTATATGGTACAGATCGGTTTCAGATTTTAAATAAGATTCACGCAGTTTTAAATAAACATTTAATAATAAAAGTTTAAAACAAAAAAATGAAAGCCAATTTTTTCTTTAAAATAGGTACCCGGTTTTTTTTACTGTTAGTTATCCTGGGTTTTGGTCAAATAACTTTTAGCCAGCAGCAGGTGGTATCTCTGCCGGACACATCAAAGATGACCTACAACCAGATTTCCTCGGGTATGAATAAATATGTTTTTCCTTCGAAAGGGCAGAGCCAGCAAAAACAAAAAGAAGATGAATTTGAATGCTATAAATGGGCTGTGCAACAATCCGGAATTGATCCTCTCAATCTTCCTAAAGTAGAGGTAAAGCAAACTGAAACCGGGCCCGATGGTTCTGCCGTTAGAGGTGCAGCCAGAGGTGCAGCAGCAGGTGCGGCTATTGGTGCAATAGGAGGAGATGCAGGTGAAGGAGCAGCTATCGGTGCTGTTGCAGGTGGCTTAGCTGGAAGACGGGCGGGAAAACAAGCAAAGGCTCAACAGGCACAACAGGCAGATGCAGCTGTAAAACAAACAGAACAGGCCATGAAGGATAGTTTCACAAAAGCATTTTCTGCCTGTATCGAAGGAAAAGGATATACTATTAAATAATAAGAAATGATACGATTATTGTTTTATCATGAAGCAATAATAAAAAGCAAACAAGAACCATAATAATAAATTCTTTGTCATCATGAAACAACTAATCTTTTTAACCGCAATCAGTATTAGTTTTTTTTCCTGTACTTCCGTTATAACTGATAAAAATAAAAATGAAAATCTGGCCATCGCTAAAAAATATATGGAAGCAGTAGAAACTAATAATGCAGCAATCATGGATTCTCTTCTTGCTGATAATTATATGGGCTACGGACCTTCTGTTGGTGATTCAACAAATAAAGCAGATGCAATCAGCAACTGGAAATACAATGCAGCCAACCTGTATGAATCTATTAAATATACACGCCATCAAAACATGGCCATAACTGTTGGTGAGGGAGAACAAGCCGAAGCAGGTGATTGGGTTTCTAATTGGGCTTATCTCACCATTAAATACAAAGATGGAAGGGGACCTGTGAATGTGTGGGTCAATGCTGTGTACAAGATCGAAAATGGGAAAATTGTTCGGAGCAGAACTTTTTATAACGAAGCTGATGTGATGAGACAATTAGGTTATCAAATGGTACCGAGACAGGCCGGTGAATAAAAAACTCAACCGGTTTTTCTTTATACAAATAGTTTGTCTGAGTACCTTTGATATTATTAGCGTATCAATTCTCCGGTTAACAAAAGCAACTTCAAATAAAAAGTCAATAGCATCATTTTAAAAAAAAACAATTATGTTATATAACCATAAGCCAAAACAATTTCTCCGTAAGGCAGTACTGATGTTTTTTTTAGCAATCCTTTCTACCGTTCTTTTTGCACAGGTATTTACCAATATAGAGGTGGGAAAGAAAAATGAGGAGTTAAAGGACAGCCTTAAAAAATCAGAGTATCCTTATTCGCTACCTATTTTGGGGGCAAAAGCTACCAAGGCAGGATACAATTTGCCTTACTCAGCTGGTTTGAGCGTACAATATTTCTGGCAGGAGTCTGACCTGCTCATTGATAACCTTCAAGTGGGGTTTAATAACGGCCCAATGTACAATCTTGATGAGATCATCAGGTTCGACGTAGCCCGTGCGAAAGCAAGTGCCACTACTTTCCGGCCGGATATCTGGCTTTTCCCTTTTCTGAATATCTATGCAATTCTTGGAAAGGCAAAGGCCTCTACTGAAGTTAATTTTGGTGTGTGGGTACCTGATTCTTCAGGTATTGACAAACAAGTTTTATCTGCCAGCACATTAATTGATTTCAATACGACCACATATGGATTTGGCTTTACCCCCACCATCGGTGTTGGCGGAGGTTTTCTTGCCTTAGATATGAATTGGGCCTGGACTGATGTGCCTCAACTGGATAAGCCTGCCCGTTCATTTGTATTTGGTCCTCGCCTGGGTAAAAATTTCAAATTAAAAGATCCCAGGAGAACAATAGCCATATGGGTCGGCGGATTTAGAGTTAATATCAGTTCTGGTACCAATGGCTCTCTGGCCCTGTCTGAAGTATTTCCTTCAGGCGGTGAGATAGGAAACAAAGTCGACCAGGGAATACAAAAAGTGAATAATGCACAACAACAGGTAAATGCATGGTGGGCAGGTCTTACTCCTCCACAACAGCAGAATCCTGTGAACAAAGCTAAATACAATGCAGCCAACAGGGCATTGTCGAGGGCAGGTGAAATTTTATCAAGTGCCGATAATGCTATCAATACCATTACAACTTCCACGGTTCAATATTCTATGGATAAAAGACCAAAGGATCCATGGAATTTTATTGTTGGATCTCAATTCCAACTAAACAAGAGTTGGATGCTAAGAGGCGAATTTGGATTTCTTGGTTCAAGAACCCAGTATTTAGTCGGTCTTCAATTCCGCTTCGGTTTGTAACATAAAAGAATAAATGAAAAAATATTTTCTGATCATTGGCTTGCTTCTTTTTGTTAATGCAGCAAGAACCCAGGTTTTGATTTCAATTCTACTTGGCGATAAACTAAATACCGGGAAGATAGAATTTGGATTAGATGGCGGAGCCAATTGGTCTACTATCAGAAATCTAGATGGAGCAAAAAGTCTTACGAGCTTTAATCTTGGTTTTTATTTTGACTTCAAATTAAAGAATCCATCCTGGATGTTGAATACAGGGGTTATTGTAAAATCCAATATGGGCGCCGATGAATTACCTGTTTATTCACTCGGCAATCCAAATCTTGACAATGCATTTATAGGAGGAAAAATAACAAGGAAGATAAATTACTTCAATGTGCCCATCATGATGAAGTACAGTTTTAAAAATCATATTTATCTGAAAGCAGGAACACAACTTGGATTACGGTATAAAGCTTTTGATGAATTTAAGAACTCCTTAAATGAAGAAGATGACCTGAATTATAAGCTGAACATAAAAGATCAATTTCATCCGCTGGATGCTGGTTTAGCATTCGGGGCTGGTTATCGTCTTATGAAAGGGAATGGAATGAATATTGGTCTTCAATATTATTTGGGGCTGATTGACATCAGGGTCGATGATTCATCACCCAACCAATTTAACAGGGTTCTTTATTTAACTGCTGGTATTCCGATCGGGAAAAATCCAAAAAAGAAAAAAACTGAGGAACCGGAAAAATAATTATCCCGCAATGTGAATTTGTGAGCTGAATAATTGTTTTGGCTGTTGGCATTGTTTGTTTCAAGACTTAAACCTTACGAAATGAAGAAACTGTTGTTCTTGTTTTTTTTATTTCATCATGCATTTAGTTTGCTTGCACAAAATTCGGCTGATACGGTAAAACAAGAACAACTCAAAAAAAACGCCGATGATCCCTCACAATTTCTTACAAGGATAGAGTTCTTCAATGAATTGCAGCATTATGATAGAAATGGAAATGAGTTCTATGTAAACCAAACAACGCTGAGAACTATTTTAAGGCTTGGAAAACGATTCACTACAAGAATCGATCTGCCATATGTATATAATTCCGTTAAAAATCCAGCTAATTATAAGAACTCAGGTCTTGGAGATATTTCATTTCGTTTGCTTGGATATAAATTTTTTGAAAAAAAACTATCCGCTTTTACCGCTTCTCTTGAGATTAGTTTAAATACAGCAGAATCACCAATTCTTGGTACAGGTAAGAACGTGTTAATCCCGGTGGTTTCATACTCGCAATTAATACCTAAGAAAAAAATTCTTTTTTCTTTCGTTTTGCAACAGGCAAATTCTATAAGTGGTGATGACAACAGAGCAGATATCAGTTTTACAAAATTGCAGGCGATATTCATTAAATATTGGTCAAGAAGAATGTGGACAGTACTAGCGCCAGAATGGTTTTATGATTACATTAATGATGGGTTGTCTATGAACCTGAGAACCCGGATGACTTATGCACCAGCTCCCCGTATCAATATCTGGATAACGCCAAGTGCAGGAATATTTGGCGATTTCGCAGGTCGATATCAATGGAGTTTGGATATCGGTGGCCGTTATTTTTTATTCAGGGAAATGAATTTCAACAAAAAATAAAAAGGCGATACCACTTTAATAAAACCCAACCAGGGAAGCAGCCGTTAATTAATAATGGTAGTGTTTATTCTTTTTCCTTAACTTGAATACCCTAAATTTTTTTTATGAGCCAGGAACTATTAAACCATTTTCAATCTAAACAACCAAGTATTGAGGAGCGAATTGCTGAAGGTAAAAAGCTCCGCGATAACTTTCCACGTAATAAACTTGGTGGATACAATCCTTCTCCTAACCGTGCCGATCCGGTATCAATTTTAGAAGAGCAGGGCAAAACTCGTTTGCCCGAACTGGTGCCTATCCGTTATGCAAGAATGCTCACATCACCCTTTGCTTTCCTGCGTGGAGCTGCAGCTATCATGGCGGCAGACCTGAAAGCAAACAATGGATCAACAGGAATTAGTGTGCAGCTCTGCGGTGATATGCATGTAGCAAATTTTGGTGTCTTCGCTTCGGCCGAACGCAACCTGATCTTTGGGATAAATGATTTTGATGAAACATTACCCGGACCATGGGAGTGGGATTTGAAAAGACTTGTAGCAAGCATTGTTGCTTCTGGTAGATTTCTCGGTGCCGATAAAAATGTTTGCAAGGAGGCCGTATTAGCAGCAGTAAGTTCCTATCGTAAAAGAATGAAGCAGTATGCATACATGGGAAGCATGGAATTGTGGTATGCTACCATCAGTGAAAAAGATATTTTAAAAACGCTGCCGCCTGCACAACAAAAAGCTTTGAAAAAAATATCAAGCAAAGCACGTACTCGAACTCATATGCAGGTGCTTGACAAGCTCACTGATATCGTAGATAAAAAATACCGGCTTCGTGATGATGCTCCTTTCATAGTTCATGAAACTCATACAAAAACCGGTAAACCGATTGAAGAAGCTTTGGGATTAATTCTTGAATCTTATTTCCTTTCTCTGGGAGATGATCGAAAAAACCTGCTTCGGCATTATCGCATTGCTGACGTGGCTCGTAAAGTTGTGGGTGTTGGAAGTGTAGGAACCCGGTGTTGGATAATTTTTCTTGTTGGCAAACATGATGAAGATCCATTATTCCTCCAGGTAAAAGAAGCGCAGGCCTCTGTTATGGAGCCTTTCCTTTCTACTTCAACTTATCCAAATCACGGACAACGGGTGGTGCAGGGCCAACGGTTGATCCAGGGTGCTCCGGATATTTTTCTTGGATGGTGTGAGCTGGATGGTTTGCATTTTTACCTGCGGCAGTTGCGTGATATGAAAGGAGGCGTTGAGTTCGATCCGTCAAAGGCAAACCTTGAAAATCTTCCTGCTTATAGTGCGTTGTGTGCATGGGCATTGGCATTAGCTCATGCAAAATCCGGTGATGCTGCTTTGATATCAGGGTATGTTGGAAACAGTGATGAGTTGGACCAGGCAATGGCACGTTTTGCTTTTGCTTACGCTGATCAGACTGAAAGAGATCACCAGGCACTTGCTGAAGCAGCAAAGACCGGAAGAATACAAGTTGCAGATGAGACATCATAGAATTGAAGAACATCGGACAAACAATATTGAACACTAACTCACCACACTTTATTTTTTCAAATTCGATTGATCATTCCCATGCAATGTTCTTCATTGTGATGGATGTAGAGATGTGAAGCTGGTAAAACCGGTTTTAAAATCATTTTTTATATTTTAAAAGATCAATTTTTTCAAAAGTCTGGATGAATGTTTAAGAAATCAACGATACTGGCCGCAATGATATTCTTTGTTTTCACAGGAACTTTAATTTTACAACGATGCAAACAAAAGGAATCTGAAACTGTCTCGTTGGCAAACAGCAAGAATGGATTTGTCGGTGATAAATCATGCAAAAGTTGTCATGCAAAAGAATATAATGATTGGCTGCAATCGCATCACTTCATGGCCATGCAACCTCCAAATGATTCAACAGTAGAAGGCAACTTTAATAATGCGACATTTACGGCCGACGGAGTAAACAGCAGGTTTTTTAAAAAAGATGGAAAATTTTTTATCAATACACAAGGTGATGATGGAAACAATCATGATTATGAAGTGAAGTATACATTCGGTTTTACTCCCTTGCAACAATACCTTGTTGAATTTCCAGGAGGACGAATGCAGGTGCCAAGAGTAAGCTGGGATACCAAACAAAAAAAATGGTTCCATCAATATCCCGGGCAAAAGATCTCTTCAAAGGACTGGCTTCACTGGACAGGTAATTCACAAAACTGGAATACGATGTGTGCTTCCTGTCATTCCACTAATCTTCAGAAGAATTATGATATTGAAGCCGATAGCTACAATACCACTTTTAGTGTGCTTAATGTAAGCTGTGAAAGTTGTCATGGCGCTGGTGAACTACATGTTGATTTTGTAAATAGTAATGATTATAAAAACGGGAAAAAAATTCCTGGTTCATATCTTCCCCTTGATAAAGACTCTACACAGCTGGCGCAGATAAATACCTGTGCTCCCTGCCATGCCCGCAAATCAGATATCAGTGCTTCGTTGATTCAAAGCGGAGAGATCATGGATAATCTCATTCCCGAAATTCCATCGACGGAACATTTTCATGCAGATGGACAAGCAAATGATGAAGATTATATCTATACTTCTTTTTTAGAAAGCAAAATGTTTCGTCGGGGCGTTAAATGCAGTAATTGCCATAACCCTCATTCAGGAAAAATTCTTTTTGCAGCCAATCAATTATGCTTGCAATGTCATGCAAAAACTTATGATGATCCTTCTCATACTTTTCATCCGGTTGGTGCTACAGCATCTGGATGTAAAAGTTGTCACATGCCAGGTAAGATTTATATGGGAAATGATACCCGCCATGATCATATTTTTCGTGCACCTCGTCCTGATCTTTCAGTAAAATATGGAACACCAAACGCATGCAATAATTGTCACAATGATAAATCAGCACAATGGGCGGCAGATACCATTACAAAATGGTATGGCCCTCTAAGAAAATATCATTTTGCTGAAGATCTTATTCCCGGAAGTAAATTGGATGGGAATAGCGAAGAACATCTTATAAAAATTTTAGGAGATACTTCAGTGCCAGACATAATAAAAGCAACCGCTGCTCATTATCTGGGCAGCATACCAACACAAAATAGTTTCCAGGCATTGTTAAAATGCCTGGCGGATAAAGATGCACAAATAAGATACAGGGCACTGCGAAGTCTTTCGAATTTTCCTGCTGCAAACTGGCGGAATAATGTGGGCCCATTATTGTCAGATAAGGTGAGAGCAGTTCGAATCGCCGCGGCAGACCTTTATACTACATTTCCTGCACAGCAGATACCTGCTCAATATTCAAGTACATTTTCTTCGGCACGTAATGAGTTGCAGAATTATCTTACGTACCAGGCTGATTTTTCTATAGGCAATGTGATGATAGCCGATCATTACCTGCAACAGCAGGATTATGATAATGCTGAAAAATTTTATTTAAGAGCATTGAAAAAAGACAGTCTGATGAATTATGCCCGTCTAAATCTATCAAGCGGGTACAACGCACAAGGAAAAAATGATAAAGCATTGGAGGTTTTGGAAACTGCCATGAAGATCGATCCAGGTAATGATCGTATTCATTACAACATGGCCTTACTTTATAATGAAATGAACAATAAAGCCGCGGCTGAAAGATCATTTGCGAGGGCAGTGCAGTTAAAAACCCAAAATCCAAGGGTGTATTATAATTATGGTTTGCTATTAAATGAACTTAAAAAATTCAAGGACGCAGAAATGATCTTACAAAAAGGAATTGCCCTCAATCCGTCATCACCGGAAATGTACTATGCACTTTGTTTTGTTTATCTTCAATCAAATGATAAAATAAAAGCAAAGCAAATGGTTATTAAGCTAAAAGAACTTGATCCAAACAACCCCGAATACCAACAGTTATTCAAAAGTTTTGGAATTTAAGAACGGGAAAAAATTCAACTTTATTTTTTAAATATTTGCTTATAAACTATTTAAAGAAGAACATTAAGGTCTTATTATTATACATCTAAACCGTGATAAGGATGCATGGAAAGTTGTTTTGGTTAAAGAAGATAAAAAAGATTGACCAGACGATTAAAAATACTGAGATTTGTTATTAAGATGTCCACCTATACATCAATTGAAAAAAACTGAACCACCATGAACAACAACCTTATTGTAGTTATTGTTGCAGGAATTTTAATTGCATCCTGCAAACCTAAAAATGAAAAAGTAGAAGCCACCGCCTCCAAACCAAACATCCTTATTATCGTCGCCGATGATATGGGATTTAATGATATCACCCCGTTTGGAGGCACTACACAAACAGCCACAATCGATAATCTTGCCAGGGAAGGAATAAAATTTTCCAATTATCACGTACAGCCCACCTGTTCTCCCACACGTTCATCATTGTTAACCGGAAATGATAATCATGTAGCTGGCTTTGGTATCATGAGTGAGATGGATTATCCTGCATTGCATGATCAAAATCTTCCCGGTTATTCTGGTAGTCTTAGCAGGCAGGTGGTAACAATTCCGGAGATCCTTCGTGATAAAGGGTATCACACATACATGACGGGTAAATGGCACCTCGGAGATAAAGAACGAGAAGACCCTCATGACCGCGGTTTTGAAGAATCATTTATACTCGGCACCGGTGGTGGTAGCCATTTTAATGATAGAAAAGCGTTGTCACTGCTGCAACACATGGAATATACAAGAAATGGAAAAGTAGTGGAGCCTCCAAAGGATTTTTATTCTTCAAGAAACTATACTGACTCAATGCTTCAATTCATTGATAACAATAAAATTGATAAAAAACCATTCTTTGCTTATCTCTCTTACACTGCAGTACATGATCCACTCCATGCGCCAAAAGAATATATTGAAAAGTATAAAGGGAAATTTGATATGGGCTGGGATTCACTTTATACGTTTCGTGTAAACAATTTAAAAACGTTAGGTCTTGTGCCAAATGATATAAAAAGTGTGAAGAATCCCGCTATTCCTAAATGGGAATCGCTTCCAAAAGAAAAAAGACAACATGCAGCAAGAGAAATGGAAATATATGCAGCCATGCTTGAATATATGGATATGAGCATCGGCCGTGTCTTCGAATACCTGAAGAAAGAAGGAATGTATGATAACACCATGATCATCTTCATGAGCGATAACGGGGCGAACGGTGCATTGGCGACAACCTATCCGGGCAACGAAGACGGAAAATACCTGGGCACTTTTAATAATGAACTTGATAATCTTGGATTACAAAATTCCTATGCTGAAATGGGACCAGGTTGGGCGCAGGCCTCATCTTCCCCCTTCAGATTTTTCAAAACTTTTGTAACAGAGGGGGGCATTAAAGCCCCATTGATCATTAAGATGCCTGGCCAAACGAAGGGAGCGGGACAATGGAATAAAAGTTTTGTTCATGTTACTGATCTTATGCCAACTATCCTTGATCTTACAGGAGCAAAATATCCCGAACAATTCAACGGAAAAAATATTCATCCATTGATTGGAAGATCACTGATGCCAATTTTAAGCGGTAGCGAAACTGCCGTTCATAAAGATCATGGCATGGGCTGGGAACTTTTTGAAATGAAGGGTTACATAAAAAATAATTGGAAGCTGTTAAGATTACCCCAACCATTCGGTACCGGGCAATGGCAATTATATGATCTGGAAAAAGACCCGGGAGAAACAACAGATGTATCGGATAAGAATCCTGAAGTAAAGGCAGGATTGATAAAAGAATGGAACGATTATGCAAAACAAAATGATGTCTATGATCATCGCGGTCATTTTGATTCTGTGTATCGTGCAAGTTTCAAACCTGGAAATGAAAATGACTAAAGAGAAGTAAAAAACACGAAAGGATCATTTTCCAAGATTATAGAAATGATAAAAGCAAAGTCCTTAATCAGATCTTTGAAGATCTTAAATTTTGTATTTAATAGGGACCAGTTTTTTGACCAACCGCTGTGTTTGATTTTTGTTTAACTTGAAATGCTTTTATGGTTGTGCTTGCTGCAAATCGATAATCCAATTTAAATTTTCATTAATCAATAAAAATTAAAACCATGCTACTTGAACTCGCACTATCCGGAAAATTTGTTTACGACATCGTTAAAAGACTAATCAATGATAAAGTTTTCCGAACCCTGGGCTTCCTGCTTTTTATACTTATGGTTGTAGGTACCATGTTTTTTTGGCTGGTGGAAGGAAAAACTTTTCTCCAGGCATTCGCTTATTCAGTGGGAACTCTTTCCATGAATAGTCCTTATAACCTGGCGCCTCAAAAAACTATAAGTGTAATTTTTAATATTATATACATCTTTATAGGAGTAGGAGTTTATTTAATATTTGTGATGGAAGCAGGAAGAACAATCATTTCTGCTCATCATGAATTTGAAAAGAAAATGGCAGAAAGAAAGGCGGCAAAAAAGGCAGCAAAAGCGGCAAAAAAAGCTGCATCACAAAATGAGTAATTATTTCATTTTCCAAACTCATAACCGATCGTAAAATTTAAGCCATAGTCATTTTTGGATAAAGCGCCGGCAGGAGGGCGACTATCATAGTCATCATAAAAATTAAGCCCGACATTAAAATCTTTGAATATCTCGATCTTTGAACTCAGGTTGAATCCCATCCGTATACGACCCCAATCGGTAATACCGGGAAAAACTGCAACTCTCGCATCAATGGAAACCTTGGGCGTTGAGTACTTGAATTCTTTGAAAGCGATTATCAGCATACCTTCAAGACTGCCTGAATAATCGGGGCTTCCGCTTGATTGTTCTAAATTACCGGAAAGCCCGCCACCGGTTAATAGTCGCTGATGATTATTGTTAATGAGTATTTTTCCTCCAACAAGTGGAAGGATAAAACGGTTTTCCAACCCCAATTCGGTGTTTTGTTGCCATCCCAAAAGAACATTCAGATAAATGCTGTTTTTTAATTTCCTGTAAAAATCGAATGTCGCATCCTGTTTCTTTGACATGGAATCCGTGGCGTTATCTGTAATGACAGAGTTTAATTTAAAATTAAGCTCCGCTTTTGGTTTACGGTAAGTGATGGAGCTATTAAAGTTAAACTGTAGAGCACTGTTTGATTTAGCATAATTAAAACCAAGGTTAATACTTCCATCAAGTCTTTGCATGAATTTGTCTTGAATACGGACTATCTCTATAATACTATCCAGGGTAATATTAGGTTGATCAAAAAAAACTGAATCCAGCGTTGTAATTAATACATCTCCATTCTGCATTGTTACCTGGAAGGTTTTGTCTGATGAGATCTTCACTACATGCTCCCATTTAATCGAAATGGTTCCAGGGCCATCCACATCGTAACTCAGTTTGGCGAATTTCATGTTCTTAATTTCACCGGTAATCGTATTGCCATTTCTTAATAAAACCTTATCTGTTTTTTGCGCCAATCCCAATAGAGAGATCGTTAGCAGAATAAGCACTCCGATTATCTTCAATACAGATTTGTGCATAGAAAAATCATGAGAGGTA
>DASTZB010000431.1:0-5908 GCA_035764525.1 Chitinophagaceae bacterium
ATTTAAATATGACATGGTAAGGGATGAGAAGGATCGTATCAATGCAATATATGAATACAGCATAAAGAATTTTAAACGTCCTATCCAATTGGAAGAGATTGCTGGTGTAGCCAATATAAGTCCTAATTCGTTTTGCCGGTATTTTAAATCAAGAACAAGAAAAACATATTCACAATTCCTGATCGAGCTTCGTGTAGGGTACGCCTGCAAACTATTGATAGAAAATAATCTCAGCATTAAACAGCTTTGTTATGAAAGTGGCTTTAATAACTTCACCAGCTTTCATAAATATTTTAAAATGATCACCAGCAAAAGCCCGTTAACATACCAAAAGGAATTTATGGGACAGCTGACCGCATAGATTCGAAGCCAATTGTGCTAAAATGATTGAATAAACAGGCAACCGGTGGGTAGCCTGTTTTGCTATAAGCATGTTTCTTTGTTACTTGCTGGTAAAATATTTTCTATGAAGTTTATTACCTCATTCTTTATTCTTATCGCATTTAATTTAAATGCTCAGGAGCACAAGCTGGAAAAAATATGGGAAACAGATTCTGTGATCGCGGTTCCCGAATCGGTATTGCCTGTAAAAAATATTCTCTATGTTTCTTTGATTGATGGAGCCGGCTGGACCGCTGATGGTAAAGGAGGTGTGGGAAAACTTACCCCCGATGGAAAGATTATTGACACTGTATGGATCACTGGATTAAATGCACCAAAAGGAATGGGAATTGTTGGCAATAGATTGTATGTTGCCGATATGCAGGAAGTGATTGTAATAGATATTCAGAAAGGGAAAATAGAAAAGAAGATCAAAATTGACAGCGCAAAAGGTTTGAATGATATTACTGTAACTAATAAAGGAGTTGTGTTTGTTTCTGATTCAAGAGGAAACAAAATATGGCGACTCAGGAATGATATTGCAGAGTTATATCTCGATAGCGTAGTTGGAGTAAATGGATTAAAAGCAATTGGTGATGATCTCTATATCGGTTGGGGCAAATCCTTCGTAAAAGCAAATTCGCAAAAACAAATTACCAAAATAGCTGAGGTGTTGCAGCAAATTGATGGCATTGAACCAATTGGCAATGGTGATTTCATTTTGACAGCCTGGGCTGGTTATATCTGGTATGTACATGCTGATGGTCGTGTAGAAACATTATTAGAAACTCAACAGCAGAAAAAGAATACTGCTGATATTGGCTATGATCAACAGAAAAGAATCGTGTA
This sequence comes from Chitinophagaceae bacterium, assembly GCA_035764525.1. Lineage (GTDB taxonomy): Bacteria > Bacteroidota > Bacteroidia > Chitinophagales > Chitinophagaceae > VBAS01. The sequence goes on from DASTZB010000431.1 coordinate 1,231, forward strand.
TGTACCAACATTCAATGCAAAGACCGTGGTGGCGTATAATTTGAAATAATATTTCTTCACTTCTAAAAAACATCCATGAGAATAAAACCATTGCTGTTGATTTTACTGGTAGTTTTTAAAATTGGTGATGTATTAGCACAACCACCAAAAGTTTTCGTCATGGATGCAAAGCGCCTTGTTGAGCTAAAAAAGAAATGGGAACAAAAGGATGAAGATGTGCTAAGACTGGTCGATAGTTTGCAAAAACAGGCTGATCGATCTCTAAAAATGAATCCTGTATCAGTCATGGATAAACAGTTTACACCGGTAAGCGGGAACAAACATGATTATATGAGCCAGGCTCCTTATTTCTGGTATGACAGTACAAAACCAAATGGTTTACCTTATATGCGTAAAGATGGAGTACGCAATCCTGAAATTTACAAGATCACTGACCGTACCTATTTGGGTAATCTCGAAAACGCTACCCGCATATTATCGCTTGCATGGTATATAACCAGTGAAAAAAAATATGCTGATAAATCGGCGGAACTATTACGGACATGGTTTTTGAATGAGAGCACAAAGATGAATCCACATCTGGAATACGGACAGGCAATTCCGGGTGTTAATACCGGCAGAGGTATCGGGCTCATTGAAACAGTTGCATTGATGGGCATTGCTGATGCAGCAAGTCTTCTGCAGGGATCAGGATCATGGACAGAAACAGATCATTTATCATTACAAAAATGGTATTCGCAGTTTTTGAATTGGATGCTGACCAGTAAAAATGGAAAAGATGAACATGCAGCCAAAAACAATCATGGCACCTGGTACTATGCACAGGTAATCGATTTTGCTTTGTTCACTGGTGATACTAATAAAGCAAAACAATTAGTAGAAGAAAGTAAAAAAAGACTCGATAGCCAACTAACCAAAGAAGGTAAACAACCATTGGAATTAGAAAGAACAAATGGCCTCGGTTACAGTACAATGAATTTGAGAGGCTGGTTCACCGTAGCAACCCTTGCCAAAAAAACAGGTGCTGATCTTTGGAATTATAAAACACCACAAAATGTAGGTATTCGGACTGCTTTCGATTGGCTGTTACCTTATGCTTTGGGAGAAAAGAAATGGGAATACCAGCAGATCAGTAAATATAACAGGGCGGAGGTTTATCCGCTTTTATTACAAGCACATAATGAATTCAAAGATCAGAAATATCTTGATGTATCAAGTGAATTATACAAGGAAAACACAAACCTAATGGCCGATCTCTTGCAAAGAAATTAACTTTTCATTCCTGGTCAGTATGAACAAACTTCTATTATTTATCTTCATTTTTTGTACAGTGCATCAGGCGCTATCTCAACAAAGCAGTTTGAAATTTTCTAATGAGATAGTTTCAAATAATTCTACACACATTGCCCGCATCACAAAAGATTCGATCATAGTTATCAGCGGAACGACTTATTCATTTACAGTTGACACACCTGAAGACAGCGGGCTTGTTTCAATTAATACAACTGTACAACAATTACTCTCACAGATCAAATCCAAAGACGGATCAGTTCAACAATACTCAGTTACGGATAAAAGCGGAACAATAAAGGATTCGGTGCATCTATTAACTGGCGATAAACTTACTGTAACCTCAAAGGATGGCAAAACAAAAAAGAGTTACAGCATTGCGGTTGTGCCGATGGCAATCAACTGCCAACTTCAATTAGAAAAAAAAGAACTGACCGCTGGTACAAGTACTGATCTGATATTATATTTAACAGCAGGACAAAGAACGCCAAATGCTACTGTAAAAATTTATATCCCCAAAGGAATAACCATTACAGAAGACAATACAACAGTAAATGTTATTGGCCGCGGCGCTGTTAAATTAAAAGAGCTTGCCACACAATCCATCGGTCGGGTAGGAACAAACTATCCTTATCATAAGGTTGGAAATTTTGCTATCACAAAATTATCCGACGGCAGCTCATTGCTTTTATTTAGACATCTTGATCTCAGACCAGCGAATGGAGCAGATCTAACAATAACGATCAGCAATGTTGACCTACCAATGACAGGCAACTATATTTTCAAAGCATCTTATTCTACTTCAAAACCTGACGTATTAACAAGTGCTGAAGCTGTAGCCACACTTGTAGTTACCCGTACCATTGCGGACCTGGAAAGAGTGGTAGATAAAAGTCTCCAATACAAAGAACATGCAGATACTTATACAAAAGTGGGACTTAGATGGAGTACAACAAAGAATATTTCAGCTATTCAATTGATGCAATCAACCGATAAAGGAAAAACCTGGGTACGTTCGTCTGCATTTATCGATACTAAAAAAGGAACAGTATCTGTTTCAGGTTTGATGACCAATAAACTTTATCATTTCAGGTTATCAGTGAATGATGGTCCGCATAAAGGGTTTTCTAACATTATTCAGTTTTATTCGGGAAAGATGGATATAAAAAGTTTTGGTGTGATCGCAGATGGAAACACAGACAATACAGATAAAATAAATGAAGCGATCGATTATCTTAATAAGACAGGCGGCGGCACACTGCTTTTCAGTGATGGTATTTATAATGTAAGAACAGTTCATTTGAAAAGCAATGTTTATTTGTTTGTCGGCAAAGGAGCAACCATTAAAGCAATAAAAGGTGCCGATGCACCGGAAGCCACATGGTTCAGCGATAAAAAATATCGCTCCGGACTTTCGCCGACAGATACTGGCCCCTATGCAGATCCCGAAAATTATATGACCAAACAGGACGTGGGGCATCATTTTTTCAAAAACACTATGTTCTTTGGTGAAAGATTGGATAATATAAAGATTATCGGCAATGGCTATATTACGGGTAATGGTAATTTGGTAACGGGAGATAATGTAATGAGAAATACTCCTGATAACCGTACAGATAAAATGTTTACACTAAAGCTCTGCACCAATTTGGAGATCGGTGGCATTTATCGGGAAGAAGATCTTTGGTATGATCCGGCAAAAGACGAACCTTATTATATAAAGAAAGATGGTTCAAAAGATTTTGACACAGATAATATGCTCAAGATCGACCGGGCGGGGCATTTCGTATTGCTGGCAACAGGCACCGATAATATCAATGTGCACAATACCTATTTTGCGAAATACAGTGAATCCAATGTCCGCGACATTTATGATTTTATGGCATGTAACAATGTAACCGTTACTAATATTTATTCCAAAATAAGTTCAGATGATATTATAAAACCCGGATCGGATTGTTCTTTGGGGTTTACCCGTCCTGCCCGCAATTATAAAGTGCGGAATGTTATTGGTGATACAAACTGTAATCTTTTCCAGATCGGTTCTGAGACAGCAGATGATATCATGGATATGCATATAGATAATATTTATGTACTGGGAGCCAATAAAGCAGGCTTTTCTATTTCCACCAATGACGGTGCATATATAAAAGATATTCACCTCAACTGCGGACATACAGGCATTATACATTCACGATCAAAAATGCTACGAACTTATACTCCATTCTTTATTTCTATATCCAATCGTGGTCGTATTCTTGGAGCTAGCGTAAATCGTTACAAGTTTGAGGAGAATGGAGTAAAGCATGATGAATTGCTGGTGACCAATGTAAACATTGGTGTTGTTGAAAATATTCTCATCAATGGCATTGACGTCACTGAAGTATATGCCGGGAGTTCTTTTGGCGATAAACCCAAACGATGGGATGTTTACAATGATAGCCAGCGAAGAGCAACTCCTATTGTTGCAGGATATAAACTACCTGATAGTGAAGCGGTGCAAGGCGGTTTGAATTTTAAATTACCCAACGGGAAACATACCGGCTATATTAAAAACATTTCTTTTAATGATGTGCATGTACTGGTAAAAGGTGGAAATTCGTTGGCTGATACGGCCGCTATCCCGCCAGAATTGGGAGTTGGACAATACAATGCTTCCAATCTGAAACTGCAACCTTCTTATGGTTTATGGGCAAGGCATGTGCAGGGGCTAACTGTAACGAACAGTACATTTAATTATGAGAAACCAGATAACCGCTATGTGATCTTTCTTGATGATGTGACCGAAGCAAAGATCAATGGAATAAAAGCGATGAAAGTGAAAGATAACAGCTCAGTTATAAAACTCAAGAATTCATCCAATATAAAGGTTGAAAATGCAATTTATTATCCGGATGAATGGGGAAAGTCGCCGGTTAACCTGGAAGTTGTAAAGGGAAATTAAATGTAAGGCTTGTCAATTTAAAAATCACAACTCAATCCTCTGTGTAGCTCCTTCCTTAATAATATATTTCTTTTCCTGTCCTGCTTTTTTTATTGTGATAACTAATTTGCCCGCACCGGCTCTTGCCACTTCAATATCAAATATATTTCCAAACGAATGAATATTTCTTAAAGCCATTTCATTCCATTCTTTTGGTAAGCGGGGTGTACAATTAAAACTGGTAAAACCAATCGGCCGCATACCAAACATTCCCTCGGTATAAATTCGGCAATACAAACCACTTTCTGCAGAAAGATGCCGCTGGTTGCCTTCGGGATATGCTTCCACTGCATAAGGCACATGCTCACCTAACAATCTTCTATTTGAATAATATCGAAGAAATGTCAATGCCTTTTCGGTTTCACCGGCAGCAAATACGCCGCGTAATCCATACAAGGTGGAACG
>DASTZB010000432.1:0-2446 GCA_035764525.1 Chitinophagaceae bacterium
ATTGATCATTTACATCCGGATGCAGCGATTGCTATTGCGGCTGCAAAAGACGGAAAGAAAATCACACAGGAATTATTTAATGGAACAATTGGCTGGGTAGAGTGGCAGCGTCCCGGTTTTGATCTGGGATTAAAACTGAAACAATGTCTCGATGAAAATCCGGGCATCCATGGTATCATGCTCGGTTCACATGGTTTATTTACATGGGGAGATACTGCTTACGAAAGTTATATCAATACATTGGAAGTGATTGAACGTTGTGCTCAATACCTGGAAGATAATTATGGAAAGAAGAGACCGATCTTCGGCGGACAGAAGATTGAATCATTAGTTAAAGATGAGAGGTTAAAAAAGGCAACGGCACTTGCTCCCGTTTTAAGAGGATTGTGTTCATCAAGCTATCCAAAAAACTCCCCTTCAGGGGTTGGGGGTATGATCGGTCATTTTACTGATGATGAAAGGGTGCTTCAATATATAAACTCAAATGACCTTGGAAGATTAGCCCCCATGGGAACCAGTTGTCCGGACCATTTCCTGCGTACAAAAATTTCACCATTGGTTTTAAAATTAACACCGCAGGAAGATCTAAGTAATACAGTCGCGGTAAAAGAAAAATTGTTGCCGCAGTTTGACGAGTATAGAAAAATATATGCTGATTATTATAACAAATGCAAACATGCTAATAGTCCTGCAATGCGTGATCCGAACCCCGTTGTGATCTTATACCCGGGTGTTGGCATGTTTACGTTTGCAAAAGATAAACAAACAGCAAGAGTGGCTGCTGAGTTTTATATCAATGCGATTAATGTAATGCGTGGTGCCGAGGCAGTGAGTGAATACACTTCTTTGCCAAGACAGGAAGCATTTGATATTGAGTACTGGTTATTGGAAGAGGCAAAGTTGCAACGCATGCCAAAACCAAAATCATTGAGCGGAAGAATTGCTTTAATAACCGGCAGTGCTGGTGGTATTGGTAAAGCTATTGCGAAAAAATTTGCAGAAGAAGGAGCTTGTGTTGTATTAAATGATATTAACCAGGAAAGATTAAATGGCGCTGTGCAGGAATTTGAAAAGACATTTGGTAAAGATATCGTAGCTTCTGCATTGCTGAATGTTGTTGATGAATCAACAATTGAAAAAGCTTTTGAACAAACTGTTTTGTCATTTGGCGGTGCCGATATTATCATAAACAATGCTGGCATCAGTATTTCAAAGCCAATTACAGAACATAGTATTGAGGATTGGGATAAATTGTATGATATCCTGGTAAAAGGCCAATTTCTTGTTTCAAAAAAAGGAATTGAAATAATGCGGAAGCAGGATCTTGGCGGCGATATTGTAAATGTAGTTTCGAAAAATTCAATTGTGGCCGGCCCAAACAATGCTGGCTATGGAAGTGCCAAAGCTGCCCAGGCACATTTGAGTCGCTTGCTTGCCGCGGAGTTAGGTGCAGATAAAATTAGAGTGAACACCGTAAATCCAGATGCCGTAATTTCAGATAGTAATATTTGGAGTGGCGGTTGGGCAGAAGGCAGGGCAAAAGCTTATGGTATTACGGTGGAAGAATTACCGGCCTATTATGCGAAAAGAACTTTATTAAATGAAACGATCTTACCGGAAGATATTGCCAATGCTTGCTTTGCGTTTGTTGGCGGATTACTGAATAAATCAACCGGTAATACATTAAATGTGGATGGAGGAGTAGCAACGGCATTTACAAGATAGACAAACCCCCTGTCCCCCTAAAGGGGGCACTTAGATTGGACATACTAATAAAAATTTATGAAACGTGTTGCTTTTAAAATGAAATTATTCAAAGGTTTTGAGGAAGAATATAAAAAACGACATGATGATATCTGGCCTGAGTTAAGAACGTTATTGAAAGAAACCGGTGTTGAGGATTATTCTATTTTCCTGGATAAAGAAACAAATATTCTGTTTGGGGTATTGAAAATTAAAAATGCATTGAAATTGGATGAACTGCCAGATCATCCTGTGATGAAAAAATGGTGGACATTTATGAAAGATATTATGGAATCCAATCCCGATAGCTCACCTGTATCCAGTCCTTTGAAAGAGGTGTTTTATTTGCCATAAATAATTTTATATGCGAATTGAAAAATATAAGATCGAAGAACATAATCAATCATTGCTTGCAGAACATAAAAGAAAATTTGATTTTGTTGCTTCGGGTTTAAATAATGTTGAACCACTCCTTCAAAAGCTTATCGATTTTAATGTAGCGATCCCATCTTGGGCATTGGGTACGGGTGGTACAAGATTCGGAAGATTTTCAGGAGCAGGCGAGCCTGGCAATCTGGAAGGAAAAATGGAAGATGTAGGATTGCTGCATGCTCTTAATCAATCAAGCGGTGCCATCTCATTGCATATTCCGTGGGATATTCCGGAAAATTATGCAGCGATCAAAACATTAGCGGCACAATTA
>DASTZB010000433.1:0-4908 GCA_035764525.1 Chitinophagaceae bacterium
CAAAAATAAAAATCCCTGCTGGCACACAAAGCGGAAAAATTTTTCGGTTAAAAGGAAAAGGCTTTCCTGCAGTAAACAGCTATCAAAAAGGCGATCAGTTAATTCATGTAAATGTTTGGACGCCGCAGCACGTTAGCGCCGAAGAAAAAACAATGCTTGAAAAAATGAGTCATTCACCTAACTTCAAACCGCATCCCGATAAAACGGAGAAAAGTTTTCTTGATAAAATGCGGGAGCTTTTCTCTTAATATCGCAGCCCTTATATAAAAAAACTTCAGGAATTCTTTTCCCATTATTGCATTTTATATAACCAACAATAGAACTTTCAGGTCATTTTTTGCTGGCATGATTATTTAAATTAGCCTATCCTATTTGTATTAGGATAACTTTACATGCAGCCACTACTTTAATGAGAAAGAAAGCAGGAAATAAAAAAAGCAAGCCTTCGAAAATCAAACGGCTCTTAAGTATTCTCGGGCCTGGTCTTATAACTGGTGCAAGTGATGATGACCCTTCTGGTATTGCAACATATTCGCAGGCCGGTGCAAAATTCGGATTAGCTACCTTATGGATGTCACTAATTACATTTCCCCTAATGGCTGCCATACAGGAAATGTGTGCAAGAATTGGTGTCGTTACTTCTCAAGGTTTAACAACCAACATCCGCAACAATTACCCTAAGCCGATCCTGTACCTGATGATTATTTTTACGTTCCCTGCGGTCATTCTTAATATCGGTGCTGATATAGCTGGAATGGGAGCGGTTGCCAATCTTATCTTTCCTTCAATTCCTTCTTACTTTTTCACGATTGCTTTTACAATTATTCTAATGACATTGATCATTTACTTACCCTACAACAAAATATCTGCAATCCTAAAATATTTGTGTGTCTTTCTTTTGCTTTATCTCATCGTGCCTTTTCTTTCAAAACAAGATTGGGGAGAAATAGCAAGGCATACATTTATTCCAACAATAAAATTCAACAAAGACTTTATCGGCATTCTTGTCGCCATCCTGGGAACAACAATCTCACCTTATCTTTTCTTCTGGCAGGCAACAATGGAAGCTGAGGATATAAAACATAAAAAACGAAGGCTGATCGTGGACAAAAAAATGATACATAAAATGGATATGGATGTTGACCTCGGAATGCTCTTTTCCTGTCTTGTAATGTATTTTATTACTCTTACAGCAGGAACTGTATTATTTAACGGCGGAATTACAGAGATCACTTCTCTTGATCAGGCTGCAAAAGCATTAGAACCAATTGCAGGAAAATTATCCTATTTACTATTTGCATTTGGAGTAATTGGTACAGGTTTTCTTGCAATACCCGTATTAACAGGGTGTTTATCCTATATGTTATCTGAAACCTTTAACTGGGATGGCGGCCTGGATAAAAAATACTACCAGGCAAAACCTTTCTATTTGGTGATCATTATTTCTCTACTGATCGGCCTTGCGATTAATTATATTGGAATAAGCCCGGTACAGGCATTGATATACACTGCCATTTTATATGGTGTTACATCGCCTGTTCTTATTGGGATCATTCTTCATATTTCAAATAATAAAAAAATAATGGGAGAATTTACGAACGGCAAGTGGTCAAATATTCTAGGAGCAATTGCTTTTTTACTTATGACCATTTCGGCAGCTCTACTTATCTATTTTCAATTCAAATAATTATTTCTTATTCTTTTTTTTCTTTTTTGTATAAAATTCTTTTGCTTTATAAATTAATTCCACAAGCTGCGCCTGGTTCACATCTGTTGGATTCGCCGACTCACTTGCATTATACAGCACATCTCCCCAACTAATATCCTTTACAAATTGTGACGATTTAAGAATTGAGCCGAACATAATAACCGAGCTTGCAAAGCGATACATTGGATGGAGATCCTTGTACAAAACCGGATCATAAGGAAATTTCTCACTCATTTCAAGCTCAGCAGCATCACCCGGCAATTTATATTGCAGCTTCACTTCTGCAAAATGATCCGAATAGACATTTGTACCACTAGCAAAATTGGGTTCAATTTCAAACGCAACCGTAATGGATTGGCCTGAACCAATTTCCCCTCCTTCCACTTCTGAGGTTGAGTCAGCAAGAGCTCCTACTTTATTATCAAAACCGATCAACCGGTATTGTTTTACCAATGACGGATCAAACGTTACATGCATGTGTGCATCATCGGCAATAGTGTATAATGTTTGCGTAAATTCTTTCATAATGATCTTTTCCGCTTCCTGGAAATTATCTACATAAGCAAAGTTTCCGTTACCCTTTCTGGCCAGTGTTTGAATTTTTGAGTCTTTATAGTTTCCCATACCAACTCCAAGACAGGTTAAATAAATTCCTGATTCCCTATGACGTGAAATCATTTCATCCAACTCTTGCTCCGTTTGAATGCCCACATTAAAATCGCCATCCGTTGCAAGAATGACCCTGTTATTACCTTTTTCAATAAAATGTTTTTTTGCAACCGTGTATGCCAATTTGATTCCCGATTCACCGGGTGTGGAACCACCCGGTTGCATTTCATCGATTGCCTTAAGGATCTTTTCTTTTTCATTACCCGCTGTTGGAAAAAGTAATACACCAACAGCACCGCCATAAACTACTATACTCACTGTATCTTTTTCTCTCAAATTGGTAGCTAACATTCGGAATGCAGATTTCAATAATGGCAATCGATTGGGCATATCCATCGATCCTGAAATATCAACCAGGAAAACAAGATTTGATGGAGGTAACGAATCCAGATTTAGCTTTTTAGAAAAAACATTTATAAAAAGAAGCTGGTTATCCCTGTTCCATGGACAATTGGTGAGTGTGGTTTTTATTTTGAATAAGGAATTATTGGCTGGTGTTTCATATCCGAAATTAAAATAGTTCAACATTTCTTCAATACGCACTGCATCAGGTGCTACTGCCATGTCAAGATTGATAAATCGTCTGATGTTACTATAAGATGCCCTGTCAATATTTAAGGCGATCCCCGTTGTTGGATAATTCTTTGCTTCAACAAAATTGTTTTCAATGAGGCTTGCATAAGTTTCATTATCGGAATACCATTTCTTTTGATTTTCTCTTGAAAGATCTTTGGTAAGTGACGCAAGCCTATGCTTTTTATTACTGGATGCAATTGCTGGCAAAAGTTTGAGGTTAAGAGTAAGATATTTATCTGCCTTCACCATTACTTGTTCCTTCTGGTATCCTTCATAAGAAAATATCAAGGTGTCGGATTCTTTTGATGATAGAATACCATACGATCCGGAATTACCGGTGCGAAAAAGATACCCTGTACTTTGTTGGCGGATATTTACATTTTGCAGAGGATTGCCACCTTCATCTCTCACCTCACCGCGGAGATAAAACTGCTGCCCATGAAATGGCAAAGCGATCAGCAGCATTAAAAATATATTCAGAAAGCTTTTCACATGGATATTTTAATCGCAATCAATGTACAAAAATCCAATAAGGAACAGGCTTGTACAATTATGCCAGCTGGTAAATTTCTTTCAAATTTCTTCCCAATCCGTCATAATCAAGGCCGTAGCCCACTACAAATTTGCTTGGAATTGAAAATCCGAGATAATCAATTCTGATTGGAAATTTCACAGCTTCAGGTTTATGGAGTAGTGCAGCAATCTTCATTGATGCAGGTTGGTGATGAAGCAACTTTGGTAAAAACTCATTCAATGTCTTTCCAGTATCAACAATATCTTCAAGTATAATTATATCTTTTCCAATAATATCAACATCTAACCCGATCGCTGTTATTACCTGCCCGCTTGATGTTGTTCCTTTATACGAGGCTAATTTGATAAAACATATTTCCGCATCTATCGTAAGATACTTAAAAAGATCGGAAGCAAACATGAATGATCCGTTTAGAATGGCTATGAACATTGGACGCAGGCCGGCATAATCAGAATTAATTGCATCGGCAATTTTTTTTACCTGTTGTTGTATGTCCTGTTCTGAAAGAAAAGGACTAAACATTTTATCATGAACTTTTATCTGAGTCATTGAAGGTTTTATATCTATCATTTTCCAGTAGCCAAGGCAGGCATCCCCGGGCCTTTTGTACGTAAATATAAAACAGAACCTACAGCCGGCTGCATATTTGGCTGAAGAAAATTATACTCGAGCAAACTTTCGATACGCAATGCTTCAGTTTGTGCAATGTCTGCCAGTGTTTCTCCAGGTTTTACAATATGTTGCTCATTCAATCCCGCTTTTCTTTTTCTCATTATATAAATGAGTTGATCTTTGTCAACAATCTCCTGAGCTTTCATGTCGTTGAACTCAAAGATCCTTGCAAGAGGAATTCCATATTTTTCTGCTATTGATAAATAAGAAGTTCCTCTTTTTGCGTAAATTACTTTTGTTTCATTTATTTTAAACTCGCCATCAGGATATTCAGGTTTTTTTTCGACTACAACTTCTTTCTTCATTTCTTTTTTTGAATAAACAACTACCTCTGGTTCCGGCGGCATTACTACTGGCTTTTCATCCGGGATAATTATTTCAGAATTCTTTTTTTCATTCTTCGCTAATGTTTCTTGGCCGGGTTTTAATTTTCCCAAAGCGATCATTGTGTAATCCTGCAGATCATAATCTTCAATAAGCTTAATTAAAACCTGTGAATATTTTGGGTTAGTTGCATAGCCAGCTTTTTTTAATCCAAAAGCCCATGCTTTATAATCAGTAGGGTCAAGCTCAAAGAGGGAAGCATAACGTGGAGTACCTTTTAAATAATTAGATTGATCTTTATATGAATCGAGCGGACTTTCATATTTTCTGAAACATTCATTAGGTGCATCATCAGTATGCTTTACAGTCATACCTGTCCATTCAGTTTTGCATTTTAATCCAAAATGATTGTTTGATTTCTTTA
>DASTZB010000434.1:0-4601 GCA_035764525.1 Chitinophagaceae bacterium
AATGAATAATTATAAAACATGCCGCCAACGACTTTCGTTGCCGCTTCTACCTGGTAACGATGATAAAAATAAACTGGCACCAATACATCTTCCAGCATCGCCATTGGCATGCCGGATCGTATATTTCTTTCTCCGAAATCAGATAAAGCTTTGTTACGGATCTTCATTACATTTTTTAATTCGGTCACTGCATCATTTCCATTATCCCAAAGATGTGCTTGCGGATGAAGACCTCCGGGTGCACGGGCATCACGATCGGAAATAAATTGCAGGCCTTTCTTTTCGGCATCGGCTAAAATTTTATTCAATGCATTGGATTCATTGGTGCCGGAAGGAAAATCATCATAACCAAAACTGATTGCTACTTTATCCCATTCGCCAATTTTATTATCATAAGCATTGCTTAGATCAATTTCTCCACCAGCATTTAAGCTTACTGTTGGGTGAGGATAATCCATCACACTGGCACGATCGCTTACACTTGCTGCATAGTTGTGCATCAAGCCAAGTGTGTGTCCAACTTCATGTGCAGCTAATTGCTTCAATCTTTCCAATGCCATTTTCAACATTTTGTTGTCAACAGGAGTTCCATTCTCAAACGGCGCCAGTAAACCGGTGGCGATTAAATAATCTTGCCTTACCCGTAATGAACCCAATGTTACTTGTCCTTTTATTATTTCACCCGTACGTGGATCAATAACTGCGCCTCCATAACTCCAGCCTCTTGTACTGCGATGCACCCAGTTTATTAAATTGTAACGTATATCCATCGGGTCGGCATCTTCCGGTAAAATTTTTACCTGGAAAGCATTAATATAACCTGCTGCTTCAAAAGCCTGGTTCCACCAGCTTGCACCTTCAAGCAAGGCACTACGTATTGGTTCAGGTGTTCCATTATCGAGATAATAAATGATTGGCTTTACGGCCTCGCTTTTTGTAGCAGATGGATCTTTCTTCTTCAAGCGGTGACGCATGATGTAAAATTTCTCTATCGGTTCTGTGACTGGTGTACTATAGTCATAATAAGAAACCGGAATAAAACTGCTTCGCGGATCAAACATTCTTGGCTTGTAATCGTTATCCGGTAATTGCACAAAAGAATGATGCATGCGTAATGTGATAGCTTCAGGAGAAGGGGTAACTGAATTTACAAAGTTGCCCGTGATGCCATCATTGTTTATAAAGGTTATGGTTGTTTCAAAATCTGTATTTAAGGGAAAATTTTTTGTTCTTGGTAAATAAATGGCAGAACGGGTCTTATCCAACGAATAATTTCCCTGCTGGTTGCTTTTTATACGATTAGCAACCTGCATTGCATCCCGCAATAAGAAGTCGGTGGCGTCTATGAGATAATGGTTATTACTTTCAGCCTCTACTGCAAATCCCCAAAGTGTTGATTGCGCAAATGATTGTTCAACCGCTCTTTTTTCTGCCGCATCTTTTGTTATCGCACGGTATTCATAGTTGGGCTGTATCATCAATATTTTTCTTCCGGTCTTTGAAAACTTTACAATCCGTCCACCGCCTGATAAACCGCGATCAAGTCCGATATCATTTGATCCCAGGCCTGCCGGTAAAGAAACTGTATAAAGAATTTCTGTATCGAGTGTGTCCACTTCGAGCCAAATTTTGCCCGTATTCTCATCCCAATAAAAATTAAAAAAACCCTCAAACTTTTTCAGGTCCTTTGTTTTTTCTTCAATAGCTGGGAGCTTTTGAGCAGCGGTAAAAAAAGGAGTTATCAATAGAAATAAAATAATTTTTCGCATAGCAGTTAATTTACGTATTGAAGTTATGATTTAATACATTTTGGACTGTAATAAATACGATTTGGCCTTTGCAATGATAAGGATTATCAACCTTATATAATTGGTTCAAAAAATCGTAATAGTTCCTTTTAATCATGAGACCCGCGACGTATTTTTATGGCTAACTGAAACTACAGAAGAAATCATATCCAATGAAACCAGTGTACCGCTTTTTGTGGAGACCTTTACTATTAACTACTTCTATCAGAGCGTGGTTTCTTATCCTTCTTTTGTTTTCAACAGCATTTGGATTCTCGCAAACAACAAATATCAGTGGCATCATAAATACTTATCACAGTGTTTTAGGTGTTGACGCAACAAAAAATGCCGTAAAGCTTGATAATGTTTCTGGCCTTACATACGGAAATACCGTTTTAATTATTCAAATGAAAGGGGCTACCATAAACACTGCCAACAATTCCTCATTTGGTGATACAACTTCTTTAAACTATGCCGGTAACTATGAAGTGGCCATCATTTGCTCAGTAAGTAACGATAGTGTTTACTTTTTTAATAAAGTACAAAATAGCTACGATGTCAATTATAAAGTTCAGTTAGTAAAATTTGGAGAATATTATTCTGCGAATGTAACTGATACAATAAAAGCACAATCTTGGAATAGTTCAACAGGTAAGGGCGGTGTGCTTGCTATAAAAGTAGAAGAAGATCTGACATTGAATGCGCCGATGTTTGCTGATTCCACAGGTTATAAAGGTGGTGCGTTTTTTAAGCATACCAGCAATTGCGGCTTTTTTTTCCCGGTGGGAAATGGCTATGCTTACGACGCAACATCACCAAGCGAAGATAACGGAGGTTATAAAGGCGAAGGTGTTGCCGACGTCCCGTCCAATCTTGATGGTGCAAGAGGCGCACCGGCAAATGGAGGCGGCGGCGGAAACAATCATAACAATGGAGGTGGAGGTGGCGCTAACTTATCAGCAGGTGGAAATGGTGGAGGTAATTTTAGTACAGGACCAACAGGATGTACCGGTAATTATCAGGGACGCGGAGGCAAGCCCTTAAAGACCTGGAATAATACAAAAATATTTGCCGGCGGTGGCGGTGGTGCTGGTCATGCAAATAGTACCGTCCAAACTTACGCTGGTGGAAATGGCGGCGGAATCATAATTGTGATTGCAAAAAATCTTATCGGTAATGGATATAAAATTTCTGCAAATGGTCAAAACGGAAGGTCTACTTCTTATGATGGTGCCTCGGGCGGCGGCGCCGGCGGCACTATAATAATGAATGTTACAAATAGTTATTCGGGAGCATTGACAGTGCAGGCAAATGGTGGTAATGGAGGTAATGAAGATGATGATAATAGTTCGGGACGATGTTATGGCGCTGGTGGTGGTGGCAGCGGTGGTGCTATTTATTTTAATGGATCATTACCTGCAATTACAAGTGCTGTCACCGGCGGTATTGCAGGCATAAATATAGATATGAATAGTTGCGGCACACCGGTACCTGCTGTAAACGGAACTGATGGATCAAAAATTTTCAATTACACATATCAAACGTCTGTTACTCCTTCTGCCAGTTGTTCTGGTGCTTTGCCCATCAGGATCATCTATTTTAATGCAATACTTACAAGCGATAAAAAAGTGAAATTAGAATGGGACATTGCCAATCCCGAAGAGGCAAATTCATTTACAATAGAAAAACTAAACTCATTTAATAATTGGACAGAACTTTCGACAATTGTTGCGCAAACAAGTCTTCATCATTATGAAATTTTAGACAATACTCCAGCTGCCGGTGAAAACATGTATCGTTTACGTATCGATGGAAAAGATAACAGCACTACCTATTCTATACAAAAAAGAGTGGTCTTAAAATTTAATGATAATTTTTCTTTTTATCCAAACCCGGCAAGAGATAGAATTACTATTAAGGGTAGGTTAAATGCAGGGACAGTAATAAAGCTTACAGATATTACAGGCAAAGAAATAAAAAGAATAATTACAAACACAAGTTCGTCTTTCATTGAGCTATCGCTTCCCTTATTAGATCCCGGCATTTATCTTTTGCGTGTTGATAATTATACTCAAAAAATTCAGATCCTTCATTAACTTTAAAAAAAACGAACCATGAAAAGAGGACTCTTCTTTCCCATCCTTTTATTTGTATTCCCCTTTATTGTTTCAGCGCAATCCACCGCTAAAGAATGGTTCTCTAAAGGAATTGAATTAAAAGGTAAACAAGATTACAAAGGGGCATTAGCTGCGTTTAAGAATGCCATTTCAAAAAAAGCAGATTATAATGAAGCCTATTACCAGGCTGGGTGGTGCTGCAATGAATTAGAAAATTATGAAGATGCAGTAGGCTTTTTGAAAAAGTTTATACCAACCAAAGATGCCGATAAAAAAAATAAATACAATGAGACTGGTTTCTCATATTACAAACTTCAAAAAGCAACTGAATCAATAATAGAATATAAAAATGCGATCGCTTTATCTCCAAACGACGGTATTGCTTTAAGAGGTTTAGGAAACGTATATTATGAAATAGAAGAAGATTATGACAGCGCAATAGAATATTTTGAGAAAGCTATTAAAGAAGATGAAGAAGATTCTAAACCTATTTATTATAAACTCGGTTGGTTATACAATGACAAAGAAAGATATGACGATGCCATAAAGATCTTGCTGAAAGCTATTGAATATGACAGTGAAGATTCAGGTTATCGAGAAGAACTTGGTTATGCTTATTTTCAAAAACAAGAATACGAGTTTGCACTGACACAATTAAACAAAGCAATTAGTTTAGACGATGCTTCAAAACTTGGAT
>DASTZB010000435.1:0-9876 GCA_035764525.1 Chitinophagaceae bacterium
CGTTTCGATTGGTGCCTGGTGCCAGAACCATCCGCCGCTATTGTCTTTCCAATACATTCCTAACTCTTCATTATTGATACTTGTTTCTTTCAGCGATTTTAAAATGGCTGTTGGGGTTTTTACATCGCCTGTTCTGTTTAATGCCAATGCGATCATTCCCTGCATATACTTGTTATGTTTCATCCATGTTTGCTGGGCACGATCGCGGAAATAATTGTATGCAGATTGTGAAACTGTAGCAATTTTTTGTTCAGGGAAAAAGCTTCGCATATATAGATATTGTATCTCGATATAGCCCGGAGCATACTTATTCAAATCTGTTTTATTCTTTATTAACCCGTCATATTGTTTTTTAATCTGCAGATCAAGATAGGGGATGGCGAGTTTAAGAATTGGTTCCAGCTTTTTAACGTCAACTCCCAATTTTTTCAAATGTCCAATACCAGTAACAATATATTGTGTGATATAAGGATTATCCGGTCCGCCTTTAAACCAAACAAAACCTCCATTCTCACTTTGCATTTGCTTTAATTTTTCGTACGAGCTGTTCATTTCACTGCTCATTCTAATCATATCAAACAATAAGGCGATATTTTTCTTTTGTTGCTCTTCTGTTTTTGCCTGCAATACCCAGGGAGTTTCTTCCAGCAATACCGCTTTCAGTTCCTGGTTCTTTTGAAGATTGCTTAATAAAGCTGCAGTATCTTTTATATTCCAGCTTGTAAAGATCTCTTTTATACGACGCGAAGTATTTGCGATTTTTGATGCCAATGCATTTGCATAATAACGGTTCCATGTTTGCTCAGCACATTCGTAAGGATATTCCATTAAATAAGGCAAAGCCTGCACGGCATACCACGCAGGATTAGAAGTGTATTCAACAGTAAGCGAATGATGCTGTAATGTTTCAGAATTTCCTGATGTCAATAATTTTTCAAACCGGAAATTCCTTGTTTGAGTATTTCGTAAGTTCAATGGAAGAGTTTCTGTTACCAGCATACGATTGGTAAGGACCGGCATCGCAGCTTCTTCACCATCACTTACCTCACCAGCTCTTGCAACAATGCGCCATACTAATGCTTTATCAAACAAATAAGGAACTTGTATAGGAAATACTACAGCTTCGCTTTGTCCTCCCGCCACTGTGAAGTATTGATTCGGATACATATTATTGAACCAACCACTTACTGATTCGTTCGTTGCGGCATCAAACAATTGCAATTCGGCCTGGCCTGTTAATTCTTTATCGGTGAGGTTAATGATCTTGACGCTGAATTCCATTCTATCACCTTCTCTTAAAAATCTTGACGCATTGGGTTGTACCATCAATTTTTTTTGAGTAATAATTTCTTTACTACTATAACCAAATGCAAGTTCTTTCGTATGCGTCAACGCCTGGAACTTCCAACGTGTTAATGCTTCAGGCATTGTAAATGAAAATTCAATGTCGCCATTTTCATTTGTTTTCAGATCAGGAAAGAAGAAGGCGGTTTCGTTGAAATTTTTGCGGATTTGGATTTCAGAACCTGGCTGATTTTGTTTAATAATTTCTGAATTGTAAGTTAAAGTGGCAGCTTTAAAATCTACACCTTTTAGATTTTCAAGCGAGGCATAGTAAGCTATTCCACTTGAATCTGAGATCTTTTCATTTGGCATGCGTGCAGCTGAAACAACAACTTCATTGAGATCTTGGTCCTGAAGCACCTTAGGGGCTGTTAAGCCATAAACTCTGCCTTGCAGTCCTTTAGCCAGACGTTGATTATTAATGAGGATTCCGTCATAATATGTTCCAAGCATATCATATTGCTTGTAAACATACTTTTCTAAACGAAAATCCCTGTAAGGTTTTTCTTGTGATTGAATTTTTATAAAATTCCGATCACTATTCCAAAGTCTTGCGGAATAATAAAGTGGCCAAATATTTGGTTCACTCCAGCTATGAAATTTAAATTGATCCAATGAGGCATCATACATACTCGCTAATATTTCAGAAGCAATCAATTCTTTTTTATAACCACTGATCTTTATTTTCCATTTTTCTTCACTACCGGGTAAAGTTTTGTCACGGAAAGTCGCATATTCAATTTTCAGGTCTTTATTTGTCCATGGTACATTTATTATATCATTGTATTGATAAAAGCGATTATGCTTTACAAAAAAGAAATTGACACCATAGCCACCGCGGTCAGCTTCGGTTGCTGTAAAAACAAAAGATCTTTTTTCATTATTTAGGTTTTCAAATATATAATCATGTGCAGTAAGAGGTGAATCACCAGA
Organism: Chitinophagaceae bacterium; assembly: GCA_035764525.1. Lineage (GTDB taxonomy): Bacteria > Bacteroidota > Bacteroidia > Chitinophagales > Chitinophagaceae > VBAS01. Next base: position 2,278 of record DASTZB010000435.1, read on the forward strand.
CTTGTCAACTTCCTGCACAACGAACAAGTCATCAGCAGAAGTTCCAATTTTTATCTCTGTTTTTTCGCCCGGTTCTATTTGTTTGGAGCCCTGCGACCATAAATATTGCGGACTGCCTAATTTGTTATTCTTTTCATCACTCAGTTGAATATATTTTACATCTTTTACTTCCTCACCATTTTTGCCTTTGGTTGATACTTCAATTACATACCAGCCAGGTGTGAATAATGAATGGTCAATTGTAAATGATTTTGTTTCGCTAACAGAATCTGTTTTGGAGTAAATACTACTTTCTTTATCCCAGCTTTGATAGTCTGTTTCGTTATCATATTCATCATAAGGGAAATTCTTTATGTATTCATCTTTACTCATTACAAACTGATCCGGTCTTTCCCAATAACGTTTGCGGATAAGACGTTTTTCCTCTTTAAGTTTTGAAATGCTCACATCTACTTTTGCAGGCTCAAACTCGCCAGCCATATTTTCTGTGCGAATAGAGATTTTGTTCAAACTATCAACAGGCAATGACGAGGGAAGATCAACAGAAAGGATCAAGGATTTATAACCAACGGAAACAGAAGATTCGCCACTCCTGGTTTCACCGTTAATATCTGTTATATCAGCTGTAATGCTATAATCAAAAATGGGATCAAGTTTTTTGTCGATCGTTTTATCAGGTATGGCTTCAAACTCTATTGTAAACTTTCCATCTTTATCCGTCTTAATTTCTCCATGTGCTATTTCCATTGGACGGGAAGGTGGTTGCCACCAACGCCATAATAGCCATGGATAAGGAAATCTTGCTATCCGAACTACACGATATTTCACCAAAGCGTCATCAATATTATTTCCGGCATAGGCCTTTGCAAAGCCTGTTATTTTTATTTTGTCATTTACCTTAAATGTGCCTTTTATTTTTTCATAATCAACATAGAATTTAGGACGTTTATATTCTTCCACAGAAAATTCAGCTTGCCCCTTTTCATTTTCTGCTTGTATTGAAAACTCTCCATTAAGAATTCCTTGCGGTATTTGGAACTTGCCCGAAAATGAACCATACTCGTTTGTCTTTAACTTGACCGAATCAACGATCTGGTCATTGGCATCTTTGAAATAAATATAGGTACTGAAGTCAGCCAATACCTTATTTGTCTTTTCTTTATCGGGAATAATAGCAATGCCTTTAAAATAAACTGTTTGCCCGGGCCTGTAAATACTCCGGTCTGTGAAAAAGAAGATCTTTCTTTTTTCAATAAGCGGCTCTTCTTTAGTTTCCGGTTGCCTGTAATAATAATAGTCGTTTATCCAATCGTTCATGAAAAGTTTATCCCCGTTATAGCTGATATCGAGTGCATAAGTGTAAGAATAATTTTTTTCCTGGGGACTTGTGATCTTAAAAAAACCATTTACATCCGTTTTATAAAATGCTGACTTCTGTTTAATGTATTTTGATTGCTTGGCATCATATCGTTGTTCCCATACCTGTACATTTGCAGAAGCTAATGGTTTCCCTGATTCCCTATTCAGAACAAAGTAATCATTAACCTTGTTGATAAAACTGATGTTAGAAACATAAAATAATCTTGCTCCTATGGTTGCGTTTTTTGAATAATCATCAGAAGCTGCAAGCAATAAATAATCACCGGTTGTTAATTCGTCAATCTTTATTTCTACAAAATGTCTTTGATAGTCGTTTGTTGCAGGTATTGATTGTTGCCAGGTTTTAAAAGCAGGGGCGGCCAACAATTCAACCCATAATTTTTCATCAAAATAATTTCCAATCTCTTCTTTCAATTTATCATCTACTTTGATAAGCCGCAGATAAAGTTTTTCAATATTGCGATAACTAATGAATCCTCTGAATGCTTGCCCGGGCACATTTGCCTTTTCAATGCTAAAATTGAGTTCTTTGCCTTTTATTTCATTCAGGAGGTTAATGCAATTGATCTTTCCTTCCGAAGAATCTTTTTGGGAAATTATTTTTTCGCAGATCTCTTTTGCTTTGATTCTTTTATATCGGTTTGTTGTATCGCCGAACGGCTTGTATTCATCAGCTTCTTCATTATATTTTTTTGCCAGCAGGTACCATGCCTGTGTCGCTGCCGGGTGATTAATATATTGATTGGCGATATGATTTAATGCAATACGATACAATTCTTCTTTGTCGGGATGTGTTGAATTCTCATATACAAATTCTAATCGGCCAATATCAGCGTCCAATAATGCATCAGGTTTTACATCTTTCAGATGAAAAGCGATCAATTGCTGGTATATTAGTAAGGCCTTATGTTGTAAAGACAACGAATCTTTCGTTACAAATTTTCTTGCTACGAAGCCATTTGCAGCATCAAATGCAGATGCCAGGTCAATTTCAAATGAGTAAGCTGGCCGGTCAAGATCGATTTCATCTGTTTTAAAATATTCGAGTGCCCTGTGTACAAGAAGATCATACAATGTTGGTCGCAGATGCCTGACATTACCCTTTATTATTATAGCATCATACAGAGCAAGTCTTGTTTCCTGGAGCAATTTTTCATTTTTGATCGATTGCTGGTAAAGTTCACTGATCTTTTTAAAGAAATCACCCGCACTCCAGGTAGCGAGGTCATCCTTTTTGAATTGACTTGTTTCAGTTCGGTCATACAGTTGCCAGCGATAATTGTTAAAATAGTTTTGATAAACTTCTGCTTCCAGGCTTTTAAGTATAGAAACGACCGGTTCTTTACTGGCTGCTATTTCCTTTTCTATATCTTTTATTGCCAGCGCTTCGTTTTCTTCCCGTGTTTCTCTCTGTAATCCTATCATGTACACGACTGCTTTTATCACCTGCGCATCCTGCTTTTCTTTTTTGGCGAGTTCATAAATTTTCTTCACTTCTGCCAATGCCGACTTCGGGAGATTCTTTTTGGAAATAAGCTCATCTATCTTCTTCCATTCCTTTTCATAGGTCTTCACAGGAGTTTGGGAATAGCCAGTTGTCATCAGAATACAAATAAAAATTACTAGCGACGATAAGGTTTTCAATGGTTGCATCAACATGCCGTTAAATTTTTTTTACAAGATAGTACTATCAATGCTTATGAGATGCGAGGAAGAATGATTTTTCATAAGTGGTTAGGATCATTGATCAAGAATTGTTAAACGATAAAGCCTGTTTAGCCTTTAACGTTTTATTGAGTAGCAATGGCACGCCGTTGGAATAATTGCTACAGAACAAAAATTGTTCACCTCAAAAAAAAATATATGAAGACAATTTTTACCCTTTTACTTAGCACCATTTTTTCACTTGCTTCAATGGCCTATGACGGTACCCGCCTTACCGTCACTAGCGTTAGTAACAACAAAATGTTTGTTGAAGTTGATGGCCGCCGATACAATCTTGATGGAAATACTATTTCCATAAGCAGCATTCGCCCCGGTACACATAACATAAGAGTGCTGCGTGAATTGAAAAGAAGAGCTGGTTGGAATCTTGGCAATGGCAACAGGAGAGAGGAAACCCTTTATAACATTAAGGTAACGTTCAGGAATGGTTATCACTTCGACATCCTCGTCAACCGTTTTGGAAAAGTTTTAATTGATGAACGCAGAATGGATCCTAATGACGATTGGTATGATGAGGATGATACTTATGACGGGAATGATAATCGCGACAGAGAGTGGGATAATACCAATAATAATGGCGGCAATCGTAACGACAAGGATTATGGTAATAACGATCGTGATACCAGGGATAACCGTGATTACAGTGATGATCGCAATAATGATGATCCCCGCTATGATAATAATTACAGCCGGGCGATGAGCATCCCCGATTTCGCCCAGGCAAAAGAAAGTCTTCGCAGAGAGTGGTTTGAAAACACAAGATTGGCAAGCGCGAAACAAATCATAGATCAGAATTATTTCACAAGTCAGCAGGTAAAAGAACTAATGTTATTGTTCACTTTTGAGAACAACAGGCTGGACATAGCAAAATATGCCTATGGCAAAACAGTTGATAAGGGAAATTATGTTGTAGTAAATGATGCCTTTACATTTAATAGTAAAGAGAAATTAAACGAGTATATCCGTGAATACGAGGAGAAATATTAAAAATATGTTCCCTCCTTTGAAACCGTACTATTTGAACAGAATAACTAAAACAAATTATATGAAAACGATCTTGACCCTTATCGCATTTATTTCGATCTCATCGGTTGCCTTAGCTGGAGAAAAACACCCGTCGGTAACCGTTTCTTCAACCGGTGAGTACAAAATAGTAATTGATGGAAAGCAATTCAATAATGAGAAAAAGGTCTCTTTAACTGACCTGAAGAAAGGAATACATTATATCGATGTATGGAAAAAGAAGAAAGGATTATTTGGTAGCAAGTACAAGCTCATTTCATCAAAACAGTTTGAACTCCAAAATAAGGATCTTGATATAGATGTGAATTTTTCAGGTTATATCACCATCGGTAAACAAGAAAAAGGATGGGATGGAGATCATTGGTTTAAGAAAGACCAAAAGAAAAATAAAAGTGATTTAAAATAATTATAAAGAATATGCCGGGAGTAAAAGAGAATTGGTAGGAGCGTAGCCCGGTAACCTCCACCGGTAACCTTAAAATTTAGAAAAATGAAAACAATTTTGACATTTGCAGCAGGTTTACTGCTCACTTTATCAACCATGGCAGCCGACAGGCCCCCATCAGTTACAATTAAGTCAAATCGAAATTTTGAAGTAGTTGTAGATGGCAGAACTTATCGTAACGATAACACGATTCGCCTTGACAGAATGCGTCCAGGCATGCATTCGATCCAGGTGTATGAAAGAAGTCGTGGATTTTTCGGCAGAATGCGTCTTGTATCTGCAAAGAACTTCTTTGTAAGAAACAATGACCTTCGCATCACTGTTAATTATTCAGGTTATGTAAATATTGATGAAAGAAGATATGATAGAAGAGATCGTGGTTGGGATGACAGAGGTTGGGATAATAACGACCGGGATTGGGATCGTAATGACAGGGATTATGGGAGAAACCGTGGTTATTAATTTTTTCTCATAATAGAAAAGCCCCGTATTTATGGGGCTTTTTTTTATTTTATGATTTCTTTCATTCGTTTACCAATATCAGCAGGACTTTGCACTACATGAATACCGCATTCAGTCATGATTCTCATTTTAGCAGCAGCTGTATCATCAGCGCCACCAACAATCGCACCGGCATGTCCCATACGACGACCGGGAGGTGCTGTTTGCCCGGCAATAAAACCAACAACCGGTTTTCTATTTCCTGATTCCTTTATCCAACGGGCAGCTTCAGCTTCCATACCACCACCAATTTCGCCGATCATGACGATCGCATCAGTGTCTGCATCATTCATAAAAAGTTCAACGGCTTCTTTAGTGGTAGTTCCAATGATCGGGTCACCGCCAATTCCTACTGCCGTTGAAATCCCAAGACCAGCTTTTGCCACCTGGTCAGCGGCTTCATAGGTAAGCGTTCCTGATTTTGACACAATACCAACCCTTCCTTTCTTAAAAACGAAACCCGGCATGATGCCCACTTTACATTCATCGGCAGTAATAACACCCGGACAATTCGGGCCAACCAATTTCGCATTAGTTGACTTCAAAAAATTTTTCACATTTACCATATCCTGCACAGGAATTCCTTCCGTGATGCAAACAATAAGGCGAACACCAGCTTCAGCTGATTCCATGATAGCATCAGCAGCAAAGGCCGGTGGCACAAAAATGATACTTACATCTGCGCCGGTCGATTTTACACAATCAGCAACAGTATTAAAAACAGGTTTGTCCAAGTGTTTCTGTCCACCTTTACCCGGAGTTACCCCGCCTACCACATTTGTTCCGTATTCGATCATTTGTGTAGCATGAAAAGTTCCTTCGCTACCGGTAAAACCCTGTACTAATACTTTGGATTTTTTATTTACAAGAATACTCATAGATCGATTTAAAAGTTTGGCGAAGATAGTGAATGGTGAATAGTGAATGGTGAATGGGAAGGAGATTTTTTATGGCCCAACAAAGAACTACTATTATGCTTCTATTGCGACGCTCCATTCACCTTTCTTATCTCTATTCATCGCTTTATTTTTATGCATGTCTTCATCAACTTTAGTATAACAGCAAACAGTTTTGATTCGGCGATCTAAGTTCCCCTTTAGGGGACAGGGGTTTATAGATTGAACCAGTAGGTAAACTTGGCGACGATAGCCCTGTTCTTAGGCATAAATGCAGTTACCGGTTTTCCGCCAACAGCGGTTAAGGGATCATCCGAAGCAAAATAATTATCAGTATAAACCAAAAAGAAATCACTTACAGGTTTGAACCGCCATTGAAACCGGGCATTAATGTTAAAATTATTTGTCTGGTTATTGTATTGAAGAAATGCATTAAAGAAAACACTCTTGCTAAATGAAAGCTCTGCCCGTGGTCCGATCAACCAGATATCTGCTTTACTATAAGGTGTCGGCAAATTAATACGTGTATAGCTCGCATCAATGCTTATGATACCAAACGTATTCATTCGATAACTCCATATTGTATTATATTGTCCGAAACGTCCATTAAAATATTCGCCAAAACTTGTGTTCAATGCAAAGAAGAAATCTTTTCTTGGGTTGCTTTTATAACTTAAGCGATTACTGAAATAAGTGTAACTGCTGCCAGCTGGTAATTCAACGCCGCCAGTATTTGTTGGATCAAAAGGCTCAGATAAATAAGTATAATCCCAGCGAAGCAAGGCACCCTGCATCTCTGCAGCATTTTGAAAAATTATTTTGAAAAAAAGTCCTGCATCCCAATCGGTAACTCGTTTGTCAATCTTTCCATAAAAAATATCATAATCAGGGCCGAAGCGCCAATTATTTATCAGATGACTACTTTTATTTTTTGGATAGAAAACAAATTGCTGCGAACCTTCACTTCGATAGTATCCATTTCTTGGAACAAAACCAACATCCGCCCTGTAATTGATACCGATATTCTCAAAACTTAGATCATAAACAAGTTTTGGGGAGTTATGTTCGATAAAACTTCCCATTGCATATTCACCATCGAGTGACATCGGCGAAAAACTTTTGTGTACAAAAAATTTTCCGTCTGTCTTTCCATCTTTTGTCGCCAGGTTAAAATCGATCCCGGCTATTCGGTTAAATTTTGTTTCTGGTGTTTTGTTTTCAAATTCATTTTTATTCACGAAAATAAATCCAAGACTATTTCGAAAGCCAACTCTTCGTTGTACAGCAACGGTTGTAAAATTTGTAGCTGGCAGATCAAATTTTACGCTTTTACCAGTTTGAATGTTTAACAAACCAATTCGCCAGTCTTTATTTATCCTGCCGCTTAGTCTTGCCCCCGCAATGATCGGCACTCTTACATTCTCGCCGGTGTTTACATTACTTCCTATACCAATTCTTCTTGAGAAAAATGGATTTACATTGGGAAAGCCAAATGTTCCAAACAGGTCACTGTTCTCTAAAAAGAATTGCCGTCGTTCGGGAAAAAATAATTCAAATCGACTAAGATTCGTTACCTGCTGATCAACTTCTACCTGTGCAAAATCAGGATTGACAGTAAGATCAAGATTA
>DASTZB010000436.1:0-3627 GCA_035764525.1 Chitinophagaceae bacterium
AATCCTGAATTTGAATATGTACCAACTGCGACTATTGAAGTAAGACCAATAAAAATGAAAGAGGAAGCAACGAAGTTTGTTTATCCCAAATAATTTGCTAAGAATACAGGACGAAATGAAAAACTTGATCAATAGCCTCAGGCGATCTTTTAGTAATGCCAGGAGACCGTCTAAGCGAACCAACCTGCGCAAACTCAAAGAAAGTATGGACATGCGTCCTTGCTTTCGATAACTATGCCCCTGAACCTGGAAATTCCATGGATGCCCGTTCCTGATTTTTACCCTTTTGGGCTATTTGCCGGTTTTTATTCCTCAATCATTTAAAAGGGAATAGCATCGAAGATACTGCCTGGATAAAAAATAGTTTGAGCAAAATGGACATATCCTTCAAAATATTTTAATAATAAAATATACAGCTACAATGTTTGTTCGGGTTTTGTTCGTAAATTGATATTGCCATCCTAAGAAAGACCTTCAGATTGCCATACTATTAAACTGAAGGACTATGAACCAGGACTATGCAACAGATACTGGGTTGCTGGATGCAATCCGTATAGATGACACAACTGCTTTTGAAGATCTTATCAGCCGATACTGGTTTTTTTTATACCAGTACTCTTATGGCAAAACAAAGTCACCGGAAACAGCAGCTGAAATAACAAAAAACATTTTTATTGAATTGTGGGAGAACCGCCATTTCATTCCCGCAGATTTTTCACTCCAGGTTTATTTGCGTGAAAAGGTGAGGAAAAGCATCACTTATCATTTATACAAAAAAATTGTTGAAGAACCATCCAATACAGAATTGACCGAATACCTGCATGGCGAATTTTCTCTTAATAATCTTAGATCAGCTTACCTGCCGGTTTCAAAATCTTCAAAAAATTCTATTGAAAAGGGATCATATATTATCGATAATGAAACGATAACAAACCAAGTTCAACAAGGGCAAAATTCTATTTTCCGCTGGAGGTTATTAGTAAATAATCTTTTGCTAGGATTTCGAAAAACATTCTTTTAAACCACCATTAAATCTATGCAAGCAGAAATTTTAAAAACAAAACTGGAACGTTTTATTCAAGGAAAGGCCAGCCCCGCAGAGGTCAAACAAATTGATGCATGGTTATCTAACGGGAACTATCTGAAGCTTCATTTAACTGAAAAAGAGAGAGAAGATCTGCATCATTATATTTTATATGATGTGCAATGCTATACTGCCTATCCGCTTTTTTACCCGAAAAAAGCTGAACATCTGAAAAATACAATTTCATTGGCCAAAAAAGTTCTATGGACTGTTGCTGCGATTGTATTTATATATTTCTTTATATTTTATAAATGGTAGCAATTTGCAAGATCGAAAATCTTTTACATCACATCCACATTATTCACCACTGTCACACTCTTAAAACTTTTATGCTGATGAAGAAGAGCAAGTTGCTCCAGCATATCCTTTTTACAATTGGCGATCGCCTTTGTATCCCGGGGAAGTTTTATCAATAACTCCATCAGGTGTTGATTACGGATACGGTTAATAACAGGTTCAGCTGGGCCGACAAGAAATTGCCCATATTTTATTTTTAATCCACCAGAAAAGAAATGTGCGGCCTTCTCTACCACCTCTTTTATCTTGTGCTTAAATGTAACATGGATCAATCTTGAAAATGGCGGATAAAAGAATTGTTTTCTTTTTTCTATTTCTTCGGCATATAGTTTTCTATAGTCATGTCCTTTCACCAGCTGCAGCACGGGGTGACTTGGTTGAACAGTTTGGATAAGCACTTTGCCAGTAGCTTCTTTGCGACCTGCTCTCCCACTCACCTGTTCCATTAATTGAAATGCCCTTTCATTCACTCTGAAATCAGTAAAGCTTAATAAACCATCAGCGTCCAAAATACCGACTAGGTCAACATTATCAAAATCCAGGCCTTTTACTACCATTTGTGTACCTACTAAAATATCAATACGTCGCTGCTCGAATTGCTGTATCAGTATATCATGTGCATTCTTACCACGAACGGTATCTATATCCATCCTGGCAATCTTTGCATTGGGAAATTGCTCCAATAACAACTCCTCAATTTTTTCTGTTCCGAAATTTCTTTGTACAAAATTGTGGTTGCCACAGGCGGCACAGGTAACTAACGGTGCATAAGTAGTACCGCAATAATGACAAATAAGTTTATTGGAAAATTTATGATAGGTCAACGATACATCACAATATTTACATTGGGGTATCCATCCACAGACATTACAAACCTGGTAAGGAGTATAGCCTCTTCGATTCTGAAAAAGGATAACCTGTCTTTTTCTTGCCAGCACTTCATTCACTGCATCTATCAATGGAGGCGAGAGCATCACCTTACCTTTGTCCTTTTGAAAGATTTTTTTGGTATCAATAACTTCAATTGGAGGTAATTGAAACTCACCATAGCGCTGCATCAATTCTGTCAAGCCATATTTGCCGGTTATTGAATTATGGTAACTTTCCAATGATGGTGTAGCACTACCTAATAAAGTTTTGGAGCCAAACAAAGAAGCAAAATAAATTGCCGCATCTCTCCCATTGTATCGAGGTGCCGGATCATGTTGTTTATAAGAAGTATCGTGTTCTTCATCACAAATGATTAAACCGAGATTTTGAAAAGGAAGAAACACGGAAGACCGGGGCCCAAGCACAACTTTCAATTCGCCGCTTTTTACTTTATTCCATATCTCCACTCTTTCATTCTGTGAAAATTTAGAATGATAAATCCCAATATGTCCGCCAAAATGCTTTTGCAAACGCCGAATGATCTGCGAAGTAAGAGCAATCTCGGGCAACATATATAAAACCTGTTTACCTTGTCGAATAATCTCTTCGATGAGTTTTATATAAATAAGAGTTTTGCCGCTGCTGGTCACGCCATGCAAAAGACAAACCTGTTTTTCAGTAAATGATTCTTGTATTTTTTCAAGCACTTCTTGTTGTAGTGCCGTTAATTCAAAATCAATTTTAATGTCTTTGGGTAAATACTGAAGTCGATCGATCACTCTTTTTTCTAAGCGAAGTATTTCTTTATCAACTAATCCTTTTAATTGCGCTTCGGAAGCATTCGATTTTTTTAATAGGCTGGTTTTTGTTACTTCTCCCTCTGTTCTTATCAAATGAAGATAGCTGAGTAAAAGCTCCATTTGCTTTGGCGCTCTTGTCCAGTTGTTCAGCAAGTCAGAAAGCTTTTCATCGCTATTGTATCGAGGATTCAGCAAAACATAAGTCTCCTTTTTGGGAGAATAAGTTTGCTTTAACGCTTCCCAAACAAAACAAACTTTCTTTTGTATAAGACGATTGATAACAGGATAAACATGAGATGAATCCAGCACTTGTTGTACTTCTGTCAGCTTTAATTCCTTTTTTATTAACAATGCTTCTGCCACCAAGTATTCATCGTGATCCAATGCAGAGAAATCATCGCCGTATTCATCATTAAAAACCAGGATCGTTTCACTACTAAGTTTAAAATGCGCCGGTAAAGCAGCGGCCATTACTTCACCTTCGCTACACATATAGTAAGAGGCGATACATTCACACAGCCTTAATTGTTCTTAAAATACAACCGTCTCAACATCCATCACATTCAGAATATCTAT
>DASTZB010000437.1:0-30260 GCA_035764525.1 Chitinophagaceae bacterium
GGGTTTTTCTACAATAGCCCAAAAAAATGAAAAGTATAAGGACTACGACAAAGACAGGATTGAAGGAAGCGGCAATGTGATCACGAAAGACATTCCTGTAAAGTCTTTTGATGAGCTAAATGCAAGCGGCGTTTTCAATCTCCAGTTATCACAAGGCGATAAGGAATCACTAAAGATAGAAGCGGATGATAACCTGATGGACCTCTTCATTGTTGAAAACGAAGGTTCCACTCTCAAGATCAGCATGAAGGAGCATTCAAATTTCAACAGCAAAAAATCTTTGAAAGTATATGTTACTTTCAAAACTTTAAAACTTATGAACCTGACTATGGTGGGTGGCACTTCATCAGATGAAAAATTAAAGTTTGCAGATCTGAAATTAAAGAATCAAAGTGTTGGTTCCGTAACCCTCAATATGACCTTACAAACCCTGAACCTGGAAAATGAAAGTGTTGGATCAGTGAAACTCGAAGGCAGCGCCGATAATGCAATAGTAAAAAATAATAGCGTTGGTAGTATCAATGCAGGGAATTTTGTGGTACAGAAAATGGAAATTGATAATACAGGGATTGGTTCAGCAACAGTAAATGCAGAAAAAGAATTGAAATATTCAGATTCTTTTCTTGGTAAAGTGAGTAACAGAGGTAGCGCAACAGTGAAAAGAAAAAATAAAGTGGTGATATAAGAGAAGATCGAAAGTCCAGGCGGAAATCGAAAATGTGTCAACTTTCGGTTTCCGCTTTTTTATTTTTTGTTTTTCAAAATACTCCAGTCAGTTTCTTCAGCCACCATTGTATTGCTCAGTTTGCCAAGCCCGTCAATTTCCATATCAACCACATCATTGGGTTGCAGCCATTGTTCAGCATAATTCGGGTCACTGAGTTTTCCGGTTCCATTCAATTCCAAAAAACAACCAGTACCGACTGTTCCGCTACCGATCACATCACCAGGAAAAAGATCAACGCCATAAGAAGCTCTTTCAATGATCTCTGCGAAGGTCCAATCCATATCAGAAAGATTGCCTTCACTCACTTGCACATCATTTACCCAGCACTTCATGGAAAGGTTCCAGCTCTTACCAATATGATTTTCTTTACAAGGCACAACAAATTGTTCCAGCTCTTCCAATGTTACTAAACATGGCCCGATTGCAGTAGAAAAATCCTTCCCTTTTGCCGGTCCCAGGTTCAATAACATTTCTTCCATTTGCAATCTTCTTGCACTCAGATCATTCATGATCATCACCCCGCCAATATATTCATCCGCTTCTTCTGCTTTTATATTTCTTCCGTATTTACAAATAACGATCGCTGCCTCCAACTCAAAATCCAGTTTCTCAAAATGGTCCGGCATGCAACGAACATTACCCGGCCCTTGTATGCTATGATGATTGGTAAAATAAAAAACAGGATACTGGTCAAACTCTGGTATCATTTCTACTTTTCTATTTTTTCTGGCCGCTGCCACATGCTGACGAAACGCATAGCCATCACGGCAAGAACCTGGAAAAGGTACCGGCGCCAGTATTTCCAATTCACTTAATGGCATTCCTTTATTGCTGATCCTTTCTCCCTCACGCAACATCATTTCTCCTGCCTGTGCCACAGCATAAGATTCTTCCCAGTAATTCAGGAACAAACCCATGCTGTTCGGCAGATCAGGATGCAATACTTCCATATCATAAACAAGATCGTTGATCAATATACCCAACCTGTCATGTCCATCCTGTAAATAAGAAACTAATTTCATCGGATAAGTATTTAGTGGCGCAAGATAAATATTATGTAGCCAGCTTTTGCAATTCTATTTGACTTCCGTTGCGTCGCACACTTGTATTTCCTGTTCGCTTATCATCTTTCGTGAAATGTGAAACGTCAAACGTGAAAGGCTTCGTCTCACGATTCACGTTTGACGTTTCAAGATCTCACACTCCCGCAATCCTCTTCTTATACTCTCCCAAGGCTTCATCCAATCTTTCCTTTGCAGTCGTATCCCCAGGCACATTATGTGAAGGATGAATAAAAAGCTTTACTCCGCGATCAGCTAATATTTCGGCAACAGTTGTTACTGTCATCCAAACAGCTGTCACAAATGCAAGGGTTGAAACAGGTCCAACTTTATCAAAATGATTTTTTAATGGAACACAGGCATCCTGTATAGGCACACAAGTGTCTACAACAAGATCTGCTAGTTCAAAAATATTTTTTCCGCTGCTATGTCTCGATTTTTTTCCCTTCGCTTCTTTAGCTGACCCATAAACGATCACTTTCATTCCCTGTCTTTTACCTTCTAACACTACATCAATATTCACGGCATTAATTCCTGTATGAGAGAATACCCACATGCAATCTCTTTTATCAAAATTGTATCCTTTCATGATCTCCGTTCCATAACCCTCCACTCTTTCCAAAAAAACAAAGTTCTGTACACTCATACCACCGACAATGTTTGTGAAAAAAGTTAGGGGTAACTCGATCATAGGATGAAAACCAACAAAGCCTCCAATGCGGGGATACATTTCTTCAATTGGAAGCGTGGCGTGGCCGCAACCAAATGTATGCACCCAGCGATTGGCTTCAATTGTATCAGCCATTATAGTCGCTGCCTGTTGAATTTTTTCCATTTGGGTTTCTTCAATTTTATCCATTATGCTTCTTGCATTTTGCAACCACGTTTTTGCCAACATCTTTTTTACATTTTAATTTTTGAAGAAATATTTTGTTTTATTAATAAGATTTGGATCACCAAACAAGCGATGACACATAACAATAAAATGGGAAGCTGTTTCGTACCATATTCATTCGAGAGTAAACCAAAGGAATAATTTAGCAGGGTATTGCCTGTTAATCCAATAACAAAAGCAATACTGAAAGCAGTGCCCGAGAGATTTGCATAGATATGGCCTATATATCCAAGTATCACAGGAAAACTTGCCGCAAATCCTGCACCAAGCATAATTAAAGCAACTAGTGAAATAATGTAAGAATTTGAATACAATAATAGAAAACCACCGGCTGTGGCTAACAATAATGAGGTTATCATAATTGAAAAAGAAGAGATCTTTTTCAAAAGCTTTCCCAATAAAAGCCGTGTTAGTGTTAAACCTCCCAGGTAGCATGATAGAGCAAACAAAGAATCTTTTTCGGAAAATTTCAGATCTGACTGGAAAAAAGTTGTTGTCCAGTTATTTATTAAACTCTCGGCGCCACTTTGAAAAAAAAGGAAGAAGGAGGTTAACAATAGAGCAGGTTGCTTTAATAACTTTAAGGCTTCTTTTATTGGCAACCCTTTTTCATGTTTGGCCGCAGGGAATTTAATTCCTAGAAAATAAATAGCAGCCAGCAACATGATCATTCCGACAGCAGAAAGTATGTAAGGATATTCAAAACGATTTGATAAAATACTTAACAGCAACGGCATTCCCAATGCACCAAGACCAAAGAAAACACCAAGCAGGCTCAGGTTGGCACCTTTATCTTCTGCGCTGATATCAGCTACCACTGCATTGGTTGATCCATTGATGATCCCACCACCAAACCCAAGTACAAATATTGAAACCTGCAATAACAAAAATGAATTCGCAAAGGCGAGTCCTTCAAAAGCAAGCAACATCAACAACGTAGTTGCTATGAATAACATTTTATAACCATACCTGTCAGCAATTGGACCAAATACCAATGAACCGGCAATAATACCAATGGGGAGCAGTGAAACTAATTTACCGGAACTTATTTCATTCATCATGAACTTTGCAGTAAGCGATGGTAAAATAGAACCAAGTGTTATAAGCATGATGCCAAATAATAAAAGCCCGATGCATGCTGCGGCGAAAACCTGCTTCCTTTTATACATGGTGTGAATATAGATTTAATCCCTTAACGCCAGCAAGCCAGCTCCATACAAGCCGGCATCACTTCCTAATGCAGAACCCTGTAACTGTACCTGCTGAATACTTATGGGTTGTCCCCATTTTTTTGCTTCGATATAGATATCGTCTAAAAATTTTAAAGCTGGACCAAAGACGCCACCGCCAAAAATTATTTTTTCAGGATTAAATAAACTTACCAGATTGGCTGTTGCCATACCCCAGCATTCAATAGCATTCGCAATTACTTTTTTGGCAAGGTCATCACCATTTTCACACCCATCAAAAACATCTTTTGCTGAAAGCAGATCGGGGTTTATATTTTTTAAAATACTTTTATTATAAACATTGCTGTCAAGCATTTCTTTTGCAACCTTTACAATTCCTTCTCCCGAAGCATTGTATTCAAAATCCCCACATGAAATATATTTCTGTTTGAAAGTCCTGTCTAATGCCATCCAGCCAATAGCTCCGGCAATATCATGTGAGCCACGCAACACTTCATTATTGATTAGAATACCGGCCCCGATACCTGTACCCACAGATAGAAAAATTGCATCCTTGCAACCGCGGGCATTCCCTTTCCAAACTTCACCTAAAATATAGCAGGCACGGTCACTGTCAATTTTGATCTTTATGTTTTTATTGTTAACCCATCGTTGTAATTCTTCCAGCAATGGATAATCATCCCAGCCAGGAATATTTGGCGCCCAAACCTTGCCAGTTTTGGCATGAGCGATCCCCGGAACACAAATTCCGATAGCTGAAACATCATTTGTTTTATTTAATAGTTCATTTGCTGCTTGAAAAATAAGTTCACCAACTTCTTTTCCTTGTCTTTTATCAAGTGAATGATTTGCTTTAAAAAGAATATCGCCTTTAACGTTAAATAAAGCAGCAGCTAATTTAGTTCCGCCAAGATCAAGTGCAATAACAGCCATAAGCAGGATTGGATGATTAAGATAAGCCAGAAACTGCAATTAAACTTATTTGTATCTTGACAAATAAATTTTTTTCATGTACCGCTACTTATTCATTTTATTGTTATTTGGCTTTTCGGTTAAAAATGAAAATGATTCTGCGTGGATCCGCATCAATTTACTCGGTTACCCACCTGGTGGAGTAAAAGTGGCCGTATTGTGCAGCAAGCAAGAGTTAGGAATTAGTAATTGGGAATTAGTAGATGCTGCATCAAAAAAAATTGTCTATTCTTCAAAACCTGGAAAAGCTTTCGGTGCTTACGGTCCATTTAAGCAGACGTTTCGTTTGAACTTTTCTTCATTTAAAAAACCCGGTCGTTACTATCTACAAGCTGCTGGGGTTAAGTCACCGGAATTTGAGATAAGAGATGATGTGTACGGAGGCGCTGCAGATTTTTGTTTGCGTTATATGCGCCAGCAACGCAGCGGCTTCAATCCATTTTTAAAAGATAGTTGTCACACACATGATGGCTATGTATTGTATGGAGAAAAAGCAGGCATAAAGGACAGTACACATATCGATGTTGTTGGCGGTTGGCATGATGCAAGTGATTATTTGCAGTACAGTACAACATCGGCCAATGCCACTTATCATTTGCTAGCAGCATACAGGGATTTTCCAACTGTTTTTACAGATGAAAAACTAGCCAACGGCCTTGATGGAAAAAACGGAATGGCAGATGTATTGGATGAAGCTAAATGGGGATTGGATTGGTTATTAAAAATGCATCCAAGGGATGATTGGATGTTTAATCAAATTGCCGATGACCGTGATCATATGGGAATGCGAATACCTGTACAAGATACTTTTTATGGAAGAGCTTATGAACGCCCGGTTTATTTTGTAAGCGGTGAGCCTCAACAGAGAGGAAAATTTATGAATAATACAACGGGTACTTCATCGACGGCAGGAAAATTTGCCAGTGCTTTTGCTCTGGGAGAAAATATTTTTCAAAAATTAGATTCAGCATATTCAAAAAAATTAATGAGCCATTCACTTTCCGCAATAGATTTTGGATTGGTAAAGCCCGGAGTTTGTCAAACTGCCTCGGTAAGATCGCCTTACATTTATGCTGAAGATAATTGGTCAGATGATATGGAATTAGGCTTTGTCTCTTTCTATAATGCCATGGATCTTTTTTTGAGAAGTGATAAAAGAAATCATTCTGATTATTATGGATTAATAAGTATGTATCTGGATTCATCCTATGAGTATTCAAAAATTGAAAGAATAACTCCTTGGCTTGGCGCAGATACTGCCAAACACTACCAATGGTATCCATTCATAAATGTCGGTCATTATGAATTAGCGAAAACTCTAAAAAATAAAAAGAGAGATACAATTGTCGGATTTTACAGAGAAGGAATTAATAGAGTCTGGAACAAAGCCAAACTAAATGCATTCTATCGCGGCATTCCTTTTATCTGGTGCAGTAATAATCTCACTACTTCATTCGCTATTCAATGTTATTGGTACAAACAATTAACCGGTGATAAAACATTTGATGAATTAGAGCAAGCAAACTTTGATTGGCTCTTTGGCTGCAATCCATGGGGAACAAGTATGGTGTATGGTTTACCATCATGGGGCGATACTCCTGTTGATCCGCATTCTGCATTTACTCATTTAAAAAATTATCCAATTGATGGCGGCCTTGTTGATGGCCCGGTTTATACAAGTATTTATAAAAATCTTATCGGCATCCAACTTTATGAGGCCGATGAGTATGAAGAATTCCAAAGTGGGCTTGCAGTTTATCATGATGATTATGGGGATTATAGCACGAACGAACCAACTATGGATGGAACAGCATCATTGATCTATTTATTAGCAGCGAAGGAAGCGCAGGCTAAAAACAAAAAAGTAACTGCCTCCGGGAAAGGAGGCTTTACTTACAGTCATGGGGGAATTATTCGTGGCGATTCAACAAAGAAAAATATTGCATTGGTTTTTACGGGTCATGAATTTGGCGAAGGTGGTGAATTCATTAATCAAACCCTGCAACAACAAAAAATAAGAGCATCTTTCTTCTTTACAGGTAAGTTTTATGAAAACCCTTCTTTTAAAACAATAATTGGTAAATTAATTAAGAATGGGAATTTCATGGGCCCACATTCTTATGAGCATTTTCTTTATTGCGATTGGAATAAAAGAGACAGTTTGCTGGTAACAAGAGGAAATTTTATTAACGATCTGCTTTCTAATTTGGATATCATGCATTCAAAGGGAGTTAATACATTTAAGGTAAAATATTTCTTACCTCCTTATGAATGGTATAATGACTCGATCACGGCCTGGACAAGCCAGTTGGGGCTTCAACTCATCAATTATACACCCGGAACACTCAGCCATGCAGACTATACAACATCAAAAGACAAAAACTACCGCAGTAGCGAAACGATCTACAGTTCCATCATCAATTATGAAAGATCAAAACCTACCGGCCTAAACGGATTTATTTTACTCATGCATATCGGCGCCGGCCCTGATAGAACAGATAAATTTTATACTCATTTGCCCGAATTAATTAAATATTTGAAGCAAAAAGGCTATCAGTTTCAAACAGTTGACCAGTTGCTAAAGATTGATTAAAATCAGGGTGGGTCCGCCATAAAAACCTATTCACCATTGACCACTCACCACTCACGTTCCTTATCTTTGCGGCCGTATGCAATTCGAGAAAATTCACAATAAAGGGCAGGCACAATTATTCAAAAACCCTTACCTGGAAATGCTTACCAAAACGCATCCGTTGGTGATTTGGGGCATGTATACACCGGTAATGATCTATATGTTGTATTACAGCGGCAATAGTCTTGGCTTTTCAACAACCCGTATAATATTTACTTTTTTAGGAGGTATGCTTTTCTGGTCACTCTTTGAATATGTTGCACACCGTTTTTTGTTTCACATGGTAGCAAACAGCGGAAGGGCAAAAAAATTTGTATACACCCTGCATGGCAATCATCACCATTATCCAAGAGATAAGCAGCGTTTATTCATGCCGCCGGTACCAAGTCTTATTCTTGCATCGGCAATTTTCGGACTGATGTATTTATTGCTCAGACAAAATACATTTATGTTCTTTCCCGGTTTCTTGTTAGGTTATCTTATGTATGGCACTATGCATTACGCTATTCATGCCTGGAACCCACCTTTCAAATGGATGAAACCGCTTTGGAGAAATCATCATCTTCATCATTACAAGAACGAACACAATGGTTATGGAGTAAGCTCCACCATCTGGGATCATGTTTTCGGGACCATGTTCGATCTTAAAAATGAAAAAGAAGATAAAGAGAAAGTGAAAGAGTTGATGTTTGAGAAAAAGAGTTAGATAACCATCAACATTGCTACTATATAGCTTTTGTTGCGTCGCACTCTTGTACTTTTTGTTCACAATTCACCATTTTTCATCATCACTTATGTTTTCATCATTGCGGTGTTCCTGCCGTGATTTTATTTTCTGCAACTGTCTTTCTATGATCAGGTCAGTAATAATATTAGCTGCATCATAGCCCGGGTTCTCTTTCAGCAAGTGCTTGAGTTTTGATTCACTCACATCCACCCGGTATAAAATGGATACCAGCTTTTGAAGATCAGATTGAATAAGAAAGTTGATATGCGAAGCAAGTCTTTCTTTTAACACCTCAAAAGAAATGTTTTCCGGCAGCTCAATCTCCATCGATTGGCGGAGTATCGGAATCAAATCTGTGCTGATCTGTGTCATCTGTGAGATTCAAAACTTTTCAATTACGCCAAGATTAAACAAAGCAAAGTCATACTTCACAGGATCATCTTTGTCTAATTTACGTAACGCATCTGTAAGTTCTACTGCTGCAAGCCAATCTACTTGTTTTCTTTTTAATAAGGCTAACTTTTTTGCCACCCTTGCCACGTGCACATCGATCGGGCAAATTAGTTGTGAAGGAGCAATATTTTTCCATAAGCCAAAATCTACTCCTTTACGGTCATTTCTGACCATCCATCTTAAAAACATATTTAATCTTTTACAGGTTGATTTTTGTAAAGGAGAAGAAATATGTTTTTCTGTTCGCTTTAGATGCTCAAAGGAAAAGAAATATTTTTTGAAATGAGTCAACCCATGTTCTGTATCAAGATCGGGAATGGGGAAAAAAGCAAATTCCAAAGAATCATATTTTTTATAATGCTGGTTAAGGAATTCAACGAAGTAGTAAAGATCATCTTCATTAAAAGTGCGATGCTTGAATTTTTTTAAACGTTGCAGATCCTGTACGGAATGATTTTTTATAAATGCATAAGGCAAGTTATCCATTCGCTGCATTAACTCTTTGCTTTTATTGATAATCGTCCTCCGGTTTCCCCATGCAAATACGGAAGCGAAGAAACCCGCAATTTCTATATCTTGTTTTTGTGTAAATAAATGAGGGACCGCTATGGGATCGTCGTCAATAAATGCGGGACGGTTATATTCTATTACCTTCTTATCCAGAAACTCTTTTAGGTGCACCGGCATCATGCAAATTTAATCAGTCAAGCCTTTGAAAGAAGACTTAAGAAATAAGTATGATGCCGGTGCAATAATTTTCAGACAGGATTCTGACCGCGGATAAGACGTAATATAATTGCAATCACGGCTATCACCAGCAGGACATGAATAATAGAGCCAGCATTAAAAACGAAAAAGCCAAGTAACCAGCCTATGATAAGAATCACAGCGACGACGTACAAAAGTGAGCCACCCATAGTTTTAAAGTTTTATACTATAAGTTTTGCAATGACCATACCAAAGTAAAACTGCGGTCCTCAACAATAAAAAACCAACAAACTAAGAGGGATCCAGGGCCAGTGAGCAATCTTTACCCCACTCTTAACAGGAAAAAAATTTATCCAATTGCTTTTTCAAGATCTTTAATAAGATCATCAGCATCCTCAATACCGACGCTTAAGCGAATCAGTGAATCAGTTAATCCATTTTTTATTCTTTCTTCTTTTGGAATTGAAGCATGTGTCATAGAAGCAGGGTGATTGATAAGGCTTTCCACGCCACCTAAACTTTCTGCCAACGAAAAAAGTTTAGTCGATGAAAGAACCCGCATTGCTTCTTCGGTACTGTCATTCCTTAAAACAAAACTTAACATGCCGCCAAAATCCCGCATTTGTTTTTTTGCAACAGCATATCCCGGATGATCTTCAAAACCCGGCCAATATACTTTTCCGATCTTAGGATGTTTTCTTAACCAATGTGCAATTTTTGCCCCATTCTCACAGTGGGCTTTCATTCTTACATGCAATGTTTTTATACCACGCAATACAAGAAAACAATCCATTGGGCCAGGAACAGCGCCACAACTTTTTTGAATAAAATATAATTTATCCCTCAGCTCAAGGCCGTTCATCATTAGGGAGCCTTGTATCACATCGCTATGCCCGCCAAGATATTTTGTTACCGAGTGCATCACAATGTCTGCACCAAGGTCAATAGGATTTTGTAAATAAGGAGATGCAAATGTGTTATCAACTGCCAGCAAAATATTCTTAGGTTTTGTAAGAGCAGCCACAGCGGCTATATCAGTGATATTCATTAAGGGATTCGTCGGTGTTTCTAACCAAACAAGTTTTGTTTTACCCGTTATCGCTTTTGAAATAGAAGAAGTATTAGTTGTGTCAACATAGATAAACTTAATGCCAAATTTTTCGAACACTTTTGTAAATAAACGATAGGTACCACCATACATATCATTACCACAAACGACTTCATCACCGGGCTCTAATAATTTTATGACGGCATCAGTGGCGGCTACGCCACTGCTGAATGCCAAACCATATTTTGCGTTTTCAATTTCTGCAAAAGCTCTTTCCAGTGCTGTACGCGTTGGATTTTGGCTGCGGGCATATTCATAACCTTTGTTTTTACCGGGGGCTTCCTGTACGTAGGTGCTTGTTTGATAAATAGGCGTCATTATCGCTCCGGTTGATGGATCGGGTTCGGCGCCGGCATGGATATATTTTGTCGCTTCTTTCATGATTTAATTTTAAATGACTGCAAAGATGTGGAATATAAAGCAAATGACCGTTTACCATTCATCATCCTTAAAATTTCACTTAACAAAGACTTAACGGATGAAATATATCGAAGTGAATCATGCTTCAGGCAACCGGAAATATTTTTGAGGACAATTTTTTAATGCTTGAGAACTATTGGGTTTAATTTATGGCCTCTTACATAATAAGCTGTCACTGCCGATGGCAGATAAACAGCTTGTCTTATATGGTTAACTGGTATAACTTGGAGTTAGTCAGAATTTCTTAATCAAAAAAGTATAACCATGAAAAAGCTTATAATCTTAACCTGCCTCTTTGCCACACTAAGTGTTGCAGCATCTAGTCCTCCGGAAGTAACTGAAAAAGTTTTAAAGGCGTTTAATGAAATTTTTATGAATGCCACCGATGTTGTATGGCATGAAACGCAAAATTATTATGAGGCTAGTTTTAAACAATCAGAAATTATTTCAAGGGCAATTTATGATGCAGACGGAAATTTGCTTAGAACAACCCGCTATTATTCAGAGGAAAATCTTCCAATCAACATTTTGACAAAAATAAGAAAGAGATATGCTGGTAAATCTGTTTTTGGTGTAACAGAGTTAACTACTGCAGATGAAGTATCCTATCACATAACGCTGCAGGATGAAACGACCTGGTATATTATCAAAGCAGATAATTTGGGTAATCTTGAGCTATCAAAAAAATATAAGAAAGCTTAGGTCTGGCAGGACATAAGTGCCACAAATACGATGAATATAGATAGTCTCGCTTTAAGCGAGACTGTTTATTTAAATAGAAATGAAGATGTAAGATAACGCCAGTCATAATTGGCAGCTTCATGTGCCGGCTTTGCTTCAATTTTTTTATTTATCACTGCCGGCTTAAGGATCTTTTCATCAACAAGTATTTTTTTACCCTCAACGACCAGTTCCATGATCTTGTCATTTTTTATCCATTGTTCCTGTGGTGGTTCAAAACCCGTTTTATCTTTTCGCCAAACTATTTCATTTGGCAGTTTGTCTTTCATTGTTTCCCGCAATAACCATTTTGTCCAGCCATTCCTGATCTTAAAATTTGCCGGTAAGGAAAAAATAAATTCAACTAACTCGTGGTCCAGGAACGGCAAACGAACTTCCCGCCCATGCGCCATTGAGTTCCTGTCTGCGTAACGAAGAAGTTCTTCAAGGCCATGCATGCAAGTATTGAAATATAAAACACCGTTAAGGGTGAATATCTCCGGTGTGATATAATAGGCTTCTTTGCTTTGTAATTGCGTGAAATCTTTTGTAAGGTCTTCCTGCCTTAGTGCATTCAATAAATATTGTCGTTCTAAAAAGATGGTAGCAAACTCCGGAAATAAAGCGGCAACCCGGTTTTTCCACCCAAACTCTTCAGTAATACCTAATTCTTTTGCTGCATTCAATTCACCGGTTGATATAAGTTTTCTTTTCCTGAAAAGCTCCTGCCAATACCATTTATAGTATTTATGATAGCCGGCCAGTGTTTCATCAGCTCCTTGTCCATCGAGTAAAACTTTTATTCCATGTTGCTTTGCCAATTCATATATCTTGTATTGCGCATAAATACTGCCGGAGCTAAATGGCTCTTCCTGGTAATAAAAAAGTTCTTCAAGATCATTGTATAATGATGCTGCGTCGGGTGTTGTGGTGAAATGCTGTACGTGAAATTTATCTGCTACGACTTTTGCAAATGCCGATTCATCTTTTTCAAAACCGGGGAAAATAGAAGAGAAGGCGG
This sequence comes from Chitinophagaceae bacterium, assembly GCA_035764525.1. Taxonomy (GTDB): domain Bacteria; phylum Bacteroidota; class Bacteroidia; order Chitinophagales; family Chitinophagaceae; genus VBAS01. Next base: position 12,635 of record DASTZB010000437.1, read on the forward strand.
TGAGTGGTGCGCCGTTAGTCGTGAGTTGATGAAGAACAGCTATAATTGAGGAACTGTCTAACCCACCACTTAAACTTGTGCCGACCGGCACATCACTCCTTAATCTTCGTTTTACAGATCGTTGAAAAAGAAAACCGAATTGTTCTATGGCTTCATTGTCCCTGATCTTCTTGTTTTCATTTTCAACTTCGATGTCCCAGTAATTATTAATTGAAAGTTGAAAATTGAAAGTTGAAAAAGTTAAATAAGACGCGGCAGGTAATTTGGAAATGTTTTCATAAAAGGTTTCTTCAGGAATATTAGGGTTATCTACATAGCCGATGGTTAAATAGTTAAAAAGCAATTTTAAATTCACTTTTTTTTCAATGCCAGCAGACCATAAGGCTTTCATTTCAGATGCAAACACAAATTGTTCATTGTCTATGAAATAGAAGAATGGTTTCTCACCAAACCTATCCCTTGCAGCAAAAAGCGCTTTTTCTTTTTCATCCCATATAGCAAAAGCAAACATACCATCGAAATGATCAACACATTCTTCTTTCCAACAATCGTAAGCTGCAACGATGACCTCTGTGTCGGTTTTTGAAAAAAATGTATAACCCTTTTTTTGTAACTCTTCGTTTAGTTCAATGTAATTATAGATCTCTCCATTATGAATGACAGTATATCGACCGAGATAATGCATGGGCTGCTTACCGGCACTTGTAAGATCAATAATTGAAAGCCGGCGATTTCCTAATGCAGTTGTGGCATTCATCCAGGTTCCTTCAGCGTCGGGCCCGCGGTGGGCCAATACATCCGTCATTTTTTTTATACGGTCGGACGTGATAAGTGAGCTATTATTGGATATGATCCCGGCTATTCCACACATAAGTGTAAAGTAAGTAAATAAATAGCTGAATAGAGAATGGCTCACAGATCACACGAATGTTGACGGATAAAAACTTCTCTGTAAATCTGTGGAATCTGTGAGAGGATTTGAAAGAGGATTAGAATTCTGACAGCCCTGAGTGCGACCCTTCGCTTTACTCTGAGTAAACCGCGACGCAATTGATGAATAAAGAATAGAAAGATGAATGGAGCGTCGCAACAAAACTTAATCAGGGATCAAAAAGCTGGGAATAAAAAAATACTAAAAACTTACTGGCAGCTTTGTTTTTATATCATCCCAAAGAAATATCAACGTTGTGCTTTTTTCTGATTTTTTTTCGCATGCAATAGTGAAGTATTCTATAGCGAGATTTGTTTTTTCAACAGGCACTTCAAATTGCATCAGGTCCTTTAGCCTGTTTTGTTCAAGCCCCCAGCTATATAAATTTGAATTAAGAACAAATGTCCATTTTGTTTCCTGCGGAATGCAGTATAAAATATAACGACCAGCCTTGACGGCCTTGCCCGAAACAGTGGCATCAGAAAAAAATTCTATTTCAGTGGCTTCATTGGCGCCAAGCCGCCAGGGTACATCATACTTTACAAGTCCCCCAAAGATTGGTCGACCTTGTTTTTGAGGACGACTATAAATAATTCTCATTAGCGGCAGGACGGTGGTTTTACCTGTCATTTTCAACAAAGGATAATCGATTGGAAAATATACCATGTCCATTGGGGAACGATCGGGATTGGTATAATTGCTGACGGGTGGAAGTACTTTTATCGGGGTCTCTGCTTTAGAAGGTGTATCGTTACTGGCAGGCTTTTTCTCTGACTCATCGCAGCTAAAAAATATAACTGGTAACAAAGATGCTAATAAAAATTTTTTCATAGCTATTTTATATAGTGATTGGCAGGGCAACTTTTACTTGCTCCCATGCCATGATCAGTGAAATTCCGTTGGTAGCTTTTTCAAAATACATTGACATGCTTTCAGCTACATCATCTGTTTTTTGCACTGGCACATCTGTTCTTAGCACATCTTTTTTTGAATCATATTTAAAGGCACCCCATGTATCGGTATCCTTATTCAGTATCATCGTCCAAATATTTTCGCTAACGATGGCATAAAGTGTATAACGGCCCTTAGAAACTTTTTTTCCGCCGATCTTTACATCTTTATAAAATTCAATTTCGGTAGCTTCATTGGCGCCAAGTCTCCACACATTTCCATATTCCACTAATTCACCAAAAATTTTTCTGCCTTGTTTTTGCGGACGGCTATAAAGTACCCTTGCAACCAGGGGCTCAGTCGCTTTATTTTGAATTTTAAGAATTGGATAATTGTTGGGATAATAACTTACATCCAGCGGTGACTTGTCAACTTCGGGAAGTTTAGAGGACTGTGAAAAAGAAAATGAGAAAGAAATAAGCAAACAAATAAGAATGGAAGTTTTGCGCATAAATGAGGTTTAAAATGACAAAAATAACAGTTTCATAGTCTAAGACGAATTTATGGGCCGAATCGTTCTGTGTCTGACTGATTTTATTTTTTATTTGCGGTCAAGGCTAAGGGTCAAATTGTTTTAGAAAATTTACAGTCATTAATTTGAGTTCAGGAAAAAATAACTGATATAAATTCTTAAGCTTATCATAATGTTCATTGAACAGGAAATAGGCGGTATCGCTTTCTTCAAGGTATTTGGCCCTTCGTGCCACTCCTGCAAGACTTTTTTCAATTCCCGGCCGGTACCTGTAATTATACAGCCAATTGTGGAGCTTCATATAAGGATACATCATATTGAATTTTTCGGGAAAATGATCTGTGAACCGATCGAGCATAGCATACGTATTAACGGTAAATGCTTTTAAACTTGCATCAGTAAACTCATTTTCATCCAACGCAAGGAAATGATCATAGATCACATCCATCAAAGGGCCAGCATAAAGCCTGTATGCAGGCCGAAAGATCTCTTTTGCTTCTTTTGTTGCCGAATGGGTATCGGTAAACCGATCTATTTCACGGTGTGCTGCAATTCCTTGTTGTACTTCTTCAGGATATTCATACTTTGTTTTTCCCTTTACAAAATCGCTGATCATATTGCCCACTAATATACCCGGCTTGTTAAAAGAGAGATATGCATGAGCCAGATAATTCATAGACTAAAGATAATACGAAAGAAAAATGCGGTTGTTACAGGTTTCGACCGATTAGTTTCTGCTTTATCCATTTGTTATAAAAATTTTCACATTTCGACTTCCTGCCCGCATACATGATGAATGGGCATTAATATAGTCTGACGGCATTAGTGACTGATACGAGTTCACATTCATTTTTATTCTTTCACCTGCATTAACAATCATGTCCATCAATCACAATTGGCTTGTCATGGGGTGTAACCATTTATATCTTTGAAACGTCAAACTGATATAACTAAAAAAAATAAGTAAAAATTCATCTAAACCAATTAAACTTTTGAGATATGAAAAAGATAGTATTCGTAATGGGCTTTTTAATGATAATGTCGGTTAGCTGGGCGTACCCGAGTGAAAAAGTGTCCCAGAAGGTGCTGACATCTTTTAAAACTGAATTTACAACAGCCCAAGATGTAGACTGGGAAACAGGTAGCAATTATTTCAGAGCCGCATTTACAATGAATGAGCAGAGAATATTTGCTTATTATAACGTAGATGGGCAATTACTGAGCATCGCAAGATATATCAGCTCAATTCAATTACCCGTTAATCTCTATGCTGATCTGAAAAATGATTATAGCAAATATTGGATCAGCGATCTGTTTGAAGTAAGCAATAGCGAAGGCCTTCATTATTATGTAACACTTGAAACAGCAGATACAAAATTGGTGATGCATTCAAGTAATGGTGGAAGCTGGAGTACATATAGTAAGAATAAAAAGATCTGAGAAGCAAGTTAGTTTTGGTGTGTGGTAAATTAAGGGCTCCGCCTTATGGCGGAGCTTCTTATTTTAGGTGAATATGAATGTTGTATTATATAATTGTTATTCATTATAAATAGCTGCGGACGTTAATCTCTTTAACACATGCACCCATTAATCACAATTCAGTTGACTTCAGTTGTTTGTTCAGTTACTTTCGCTATACGTCGCACAAATTACTCAGCCTGTTAAGAAATTCGAAAAAACCGTAGACCATTAAACCTTTGATTATGAAAAAGACATTTGTGACGCTGTTGGCATTATTAACAATTGGTATAACAGTTTCGATAGCGGATCCCAGAAACGACATTGATCCTAAAATCTTATCTGCTTTTCAAAAAGAATTTTCATTTGTAAAAAATGCGAGGTGGCAGGAAGAAGGGACCTTGGTACGTGTAAATTTTTTATTGAATGACCAGGGAATTACAGCCTGGTATAATTCGGTTGCAGAATTAGTGGCCACGGCAAGGAATATTCTTTATAACCAATTGCCGATCTCAGTTATACGATCATTTGATAAACAGTATGCAGGCGCAGAAATCTTCGCGATCACCGAGCTCAATCGTAATGATGAGACATGGTACCAGATCCAGGTAAACAAAAAAGATAAAAAATATTTATTAAAAGCAAGCCCATCTGGAAATATAATAATGTTGAAAAAAATTAAATAAACGCAGTTCTTTAATGAGCATGTGGTGTACCTCTTGCCTGAAGCGAGAGGTTTTTTATTTTTAAACCATATTTATTTAAAAAATTTATTTTTGCGGCCTTCCCGCACTGTCTCACCCTATTGTGATCTGAAGGCGGATTTTTAAAAATCATAAAATGAGTAAAGGTCCCGTTTCACAATTCATTCAACATCATTATCGTCATTTTAATGCAGCCGCTTTAGTGGATGCTGCAAAAGGTTATGAGCAACATTTATCAGAAGGTGGCAAAATGATGGTAACACTTGCCGGTGCTATGAGTACGGCTGAACTGGGAATTTCATTGGCTGAAATGATCAGGCAGGATAAAATACATATCATTTCCTGTACGGGCGCCAACCTGGAGGAAGACATCATGAATCTTGTAGCACATAGCCATTACAAACGAGTCCCTAATTATCGTGACCTCACACCGCAGGATGAATGGGATCTTTTGGAGAATCACTATAACCGCGTTACCGACACATGTATACCAGAAGAAGAAGCATTCCGCCGTATACAACAACACATTCATAAACTTTGGAAAGATGCAGATGACAAAGGAGAAAGATATTTTCCACATGAGTTTATGTATAAAATGTTACTCAGCGGAGTATTGAAGGAGCATTATGAAATTGACCTGAAGGATAGCTGGATGATGGCCGCAGCAGAAAAAAATCTTCCGATCGTTGTTGGCGGATGGGAAGATAGTACGATGGGTAATATTTTTGCATCCTATGTTATAAAAAACCAGATGAAAGCTACCACCATAAAAAGTGGGATTGAATACATGGTATGGCTGGCAGATTGGTACAGGCATAACAGCGGTGGCAAAGGGGTTGGATTCTTTCAAATTGGTGGGGGCATTGCCGGCGATTTTCCAATTTGTGTTGTGCCCATGATGTACCAGGATCTCGAATGGCATGATGTTCCTTTCTGGAGTTATTTCTGCCAGGTAAGTGATTCTACAACCTCGTTCGGTTCTTATTCCGGCGCTGTACCAAATGAAAAAATTACCTGGGGTAAGCTAGGGATCGATACGCCAAAATTCATTGTTGAAAGTGATGCAACAATTGTAGCGCCGTTGATATTTGCTTATTTGTTGGGATGGTAATAGAAATTTGTAGATGATAATTATGTGACAAGCTTTCGAATTACTATTTGACTTCTGCTGTTTCCAATTTGCTGCTTCACCACGCAAATTGCTCACTTGTAATCCAACAATTCTATTCAGCAATAAAAAAACCCCGGATTCATTCGGGGTTTTCATTTATAAAGAAGGTAAGGGTTAGCGTCTGCGATCCAAACGATCTCCATGACGATCTCTTTTGTTTCACGGCGATAACGGACCTCCTCATTGCTGTCACGAACGTCCTCACGACCATCTCTTAAACCACGTTTATCTTTACTGTCAATTACATCTTCTCGTCTATCGCGAACATTTTCTCTGCGATCAATTTTGTTTTCAGTATGGTCGGCATGTTGATTACTTTGTGCTAATGCAATAACGAGTAAATAGACCGGGCGGTTGCCCAAGGTTTAATGAAATAAAAAACCCTCTCGCCAAAGGCGGGAGGGTAAAATATTTTCAGAGCAAAAAGGTCAGGAGAAATGCAATTCTTTTCTTATTATTTCCGCTTCTCTTGAAGAATGAAAACACCAAACAAGCAATGAAACAATAAATAGTTTATGAATGGAAGTTTCAATGACAAGCTCACTGATATTAAATATTTCAACTCCCCAAAAACCAACACAAATAAAAAGTGCTGAAACGAGAGATAAGAATGGTTGTTTATTACTATAAAAGGATAAAAGAACCATTAAGGCAGAAAGCCCAAGATAAACAAGGAAATTGTTGGTAGTAAATGAGGTTTCGGGCATCCTCAGAAGAACAACTGCACCTGCAACAAAAGCAACAGCGCTGATCAATAAAATATTTCTGGTTTTGCGAAGTCGTTTGTTAAGTTGAATTGTTTCCTGAATCCGGTACATTTCGGAATAATCAATGTGATTATTAGTTGTGTTGATCTGCATAAGGGTAGGGTTTTTATTAGAGTGATTTATGAGATTTTCCTAGATAATTTCGAACACTAAATAAGTAAATAATTTTCTCTTTTTCTAAGTAAATCTACTAATTCTAAAAGGCACTTTGCAGTGGCATATCTCTTTTTAACATCTGTTCCCGGTTTGCCATCTCCAAGGCCGTATAAAAAACCAGTTTTGCCCTTTTTTCCATCAAAGCATAATTTATTTTATCGGGAGTATCCGTAGGTCTGTGATAATCCGGGTGAACACCATTGAAATAAAAAATTATAGGGACTCCTTTTTCGGCAAAATTGTAATGATCGCTTCGATAATAAAAGCGATTTGGGTCTTTTGGATCATTATATTTTCTGTCAAGCTTAAGCTTCGTATAATTACCATTTATAGCTTCTGTAATAGGAGTAAGATCTGAACTCAATTTGTTGTCACCGATCACATACACGTAGTTTGTCGAATCTTTATCTTTCATGTAATCATTCCCTATACGGCCGATCATATCAATATTCAGATCAACTGTAGTTTTTTCCAAAGGATAGACCGGGTGATTTGCATAATAAGCAGAACCCCATAACCCATGCTCTTCACCACTCACTGTCATAAATACCATGCTGCGACGAGGACCATTACCTTCTGCTTTTGCTTTGGCAAATGCTTCAGCTAATTCAAGAACACTTACAGTACCACTGCCGTCATCATCAGCGCCGTAATAAATAACAGTATCTCTTTTACCCACATGATCATAATGTGCAGTAATAAGCACATATTCATCTTTCTTATCGGTTCCTTCAAGCAAACCTATTACATTGCTTACCTGAGTTTTTATTATTGTTTTTTTAAAAGCAAGATCAATAGTTGCTTTGTAAGTTTTTCCAGGTAATGAATTAGCAGTCATTTTCTCAAACACTCCTTTCCCATCTTCACCCATAATTTCTGTAGCTACTTTTTCAGAAATATAAAATAACTGCGGATTGAAATTAGCTTTATAGCCATTCAAACTCCAGCCAGCTCCCCGATTATTAGCAGGTCTGGTGGATGTACCAAAAGATTTTGAAACCAGCAGTACTGCAACTGCTCCTTTCTTTGATGCACTTTGCAATTTTCCAAATGTCTGACCAGGGCTCATACCTCCTGTTTGTGCAGATTTATAATCAGCCGGTGTTCCTTCTATAATTAGAACTGCTTTGCCATGAACATCAAGATCTTTATAACTATCCATTTTATCATCTACAATTCCATAACCAGCAAACACAACTTCTGAAAAAGGAAGTTCAGATGAATAATTACCATTGTTATTTAGATAGTCGTTTGTCAATTCAAAAGATTTTCCATTTACACTAAGGGATGAAGAAACTACAGAATCTTTATAAAGCGGATAAGTCAGACGATAGCTATCACCATTTCCTGGTTTCAAACCGATCGTTTTAAAATGTTGTTCGATATAATTAGCTGCTTTTTCCAAACCGGGAGAAGGAGTGTCTCTTCCTTCATTTTCAGCACTGGCAACTGTGTAAAGATGTTTTTTAAGATCGGCAGCAGTGATAGAATTTCCGATCTTCTCCATTGTTTTATTTTTCTTTTGCGCAGTAACCACAAGAAGTGGAAGCAAAGCAATCAATAGTAGCGTAGTTTTTTTCATGTGAATTTTGTAAATTTTTATTTGAGCCAACTGCTCGGATTATATAAAAAGATTCCAGCAGGCTCAAATATAAGCCTGATAGTTTTTAAAGAAACCTTAAATGGATGAAAGGTATCCGATACCCATCGGATCAGCAACCTTCAGCAATTTTTTCAACCCTGCGCAGATGACGGCCACCTTCAAAAGGAGTGTTTATAAAGAGTTGTACCATTTTTTCCGCATCTCCTTCACGTACAAAACGTGCAGGGATACAGAGAATATTTGCATCATTATGTTCTCTTGCCAGTTTAGCCAGTTCTTCGCCCCAGCAGATGGCAGCACGAATTCCTTTATGTTTATTTGCAGTAATAGCAACACCATTAGCGCTGCCGCAAAGAAGTATTCCAAACGACGCTTCTCCTTTTTCAACTGCATCAGCTACGGGATGGGCAAAATCGGGGTAATCAACAGAATCTTTAGAGTGAGTACCAAAATCGTGATAAGTAAGGTCTTTGGCTTCCAGGAGCGAGATCAACTCCTCTTTAAAATCATATCCTGCATGATCACTGCCGATGGCAACCGGTTTGCTCAGATCAAATGATGAAGACATAAAAAATAATTAATAATTAGCAATTAAAAATTATCAAAGCAAAGTTAGGCTAATGCTTTATCAACTCCATTCTTCTTTTTCTTGCAGTTCTTTTTCTCTTTGCACTTTTGCTGTTAGCCAGATACTTATTTCATATAGCAGCCAGAGAGGTATAGTGCAAATTACCTGGCTGATAACATCAGGAGGAGTAATAATCCCTGCTAAAATTAAAATAATAACAATGGCATATTTGCGGTTGCGACGCAGAAAGTCAGGACTCATTAAGCCAACTTTTGCAAGAAAAAACATAACTAGCGGCAATTGGAAAGCGAGCCCGGTGCCAAGTATTAATGGAACAAGTGTATCAATATAGCTGGTGATCGTCCATCGATTTTCAATATTATCATCTAATTGAAAGTTGGCAAAAAAGTTTACCGTGTAAGGAGCAATGACAAAGTAGCCGAATAAAATTCCCAGGAAAAATAAAAAGGAGACCCAAAATATCACACCTCTTGTTCTTGATAATTCTTTTTTTGTCAATGCAGGTTTTATAAAACGCCAAAACTCCCAGAATATATATGGAAAAGCAACGATGATCCCACCAACAAATATCAATGTGAAATACATGCTGAATTGACCACTTACAGAAGTACTTTGCATTTTCAGCCCGATATCTTTCATACACATGTTATCGCCAAGGCCGATAGCATGTCCAAGCTTACAAAGCCATTTGTAAGTTGGAAAATCGGCATGTGTTGGTCCCATCAGCACTTCACGAACAAAGAATGTATTATAAATGATAAATACAATTGCTCCAGCAGCAATCGCAAGCACAGAACGAAATAAATGCCCACGGAGGACTTCCAAATGTTCAATAAAAGACATTTCAGCCTTTTCTTCCGGGTTCTTTTTTCTCCATCCAAATAAACTCAACGCCATCTTTATTAATTAGAATCGCAAATATAAGTAGCGGAGGCGGGCTATTGTCAACCCATTTTCATAAAATGATAAACCCCGGCGTTTTTGCCGGGGTTTATTAATTGAAAAACATTTTTTATTTAACAGACAAAGCCTTGTCTATTAAGAATACAAGGTTTGCCCTGTGTGCACGGGTTTGTTCATCTGTTGAAACCGCTGTTGCCAGCATTCCCCTGATCTTTTTCAGTGTATTATACATAGATGCTTTAGATGCATTGTCATAAGGGCTTACAGGAGCAGAGACAATTGCAGCAAGACCTTTTACATATTCTGTTTGCAAATTAAGCCTGTATAAATTCACATTTGTTTTCAGATCAGCAGTAAATACAGCATTTGTCAGGTCATTCATCATATCAGCAGATGTATAAGTATTACCATACAATGTGCTGTTATTGATTCTTGTCAATGTACTTGGACTCATCAAATGAGCAAATATGCCAACCTGCATGTTAAGTATCACTGATTGTGCCCTCAGGTCTTCGCCATTGCCAAAGAAATTAAAACCACGACGCTGTGATTGAAGATAAGGGAACAATGCAGCATCGCCTTTGAAGGCATCAGGTGCAAAAACATATTTTGATAATAAGGCCATTGCTTTTTTCTGGTAAGCAGCATTAACCGGGGTAAATGGTTTGGTAGTTGTTTCCTGGCCCACAAAGCTCCTGTCAACATAAATACCGCCGATGTAACGGCTAACTGATTGCGCCATGCCATTGCGCTGGCCGATCAAAGTTCCATAACGTGCCCTGAGCTCAGCATAAGATTTACCAGGCTTGCTGTATTTTTCTTTCAGTTTGCCCATTAATGTATTTACCAGGCCAAACCTATCTTCAGCATAGGCAACCATATCGCTGCTCATATCATTGATCATTACTCTTGGATCAATACCACCACCACCAGGTGAACGCATATCATCCGCATCATTTCCAAATAAAAGACCAGGTTCATTACTGCGATCGAGAATTTTTTTCAAACCCGCTGCTTCTTCCGCAGGGCTAAATGGAGTATAACCAAATTGAATTGCCCACAGATCATAAGGACCCGCTTTTGTTGTATAATAGTCACCCTGCTTGTTGCGATCTGTTGAAACATTTACAGCTGGATAATCCATTACTGATCCCTGTAAACCTTTTACATGAGTAATGTCCTTATTATTTATATCAGCAGGGCTCAGCATCTGACTTGCTTTCATATTATGATTCAATCCCATTGTATGCCCCATTTCATGTAAAATGAGGTAATACAAAAATTGTTTGTGCAGTTCTTTAATTTCAGCATCAGGTGCACCTGTTGCCTCCAATGTTGTAAGCCCAGTGGTAAATTGGGCTTTCAATTCTTGTCCAAGTGTACAAGCCATCCATTTATTAACTCCAGGAATATTTACTTCCTCATTTTTATTGGTACCCAACAGTATTGAAGGAAGATCGGTATTGATCGATTTTACATCATATAACTCCTCCGCTATAGGACTGGAGCTGCCACTCATCCATTCAACTGTTATATCTGCACCAAGGATCTGCCCTGTTTTTGGGTTAACAAAGCTGGGGCCGATGGCTCCATAAGGGGGATAGGGTGAAGAAACCCATCGTATAACATTATAACGAATATCAGCAGGATCCCATGTAGCATCATCTGGCATTATCTTCATCACCACTGCATTTTTAAAGCCTGCTTTTTCAAAAGCTTCATTCCATTTCTCTCCTGCCTCTACGATTGTTTGACGATACTCAACCGGCGTTGTGTTCTCAACCCACCATACAATCGGTTCAACCGGTTCGCTGATGGCAGCAGAAGGATCTTTTTTTACCAGGTTCCAGCGATTGATCACATCTTTATAATCAGCTACTTTAATGCTGGTAAGGTTATCTATTTCCTGTGTAAAGAAGCCAACTCTGGGATCATCAAATCTTGGACGAAAATCGTTATTTGGCATTTCCAAAAAACTATGCTGGAAACGAATACGGTTATAACGGGCATCTGTAATATCTTTTCCACCTTGATTAAACGGAGCAGGATTATCATAAGCCAATTCAACAATTACATCAGTATTGTTTGGATATGAACGTACAGATTTATAATCTGACTTGGCTGGGTTCAGATTCCCAAGATTGAATACAAATTGCGCGGCAGGACCTGGCGCAACCAATGGTTTTATCGGGTCAAGTTTCTCACTTAAGAACAATCCATCACCAGCTACAATAAATCCTGTTGAATCTTCACCATCAATTTTTGCAGAATAAAAAACAGCTTCCGTTACATCTACGTTGGCTGACTTGCTTACCGCATTTTGAGGATCATACCAGAAATTGGTATTCACTTGCGAGAACTCCAGCTTGTCAAATGTCTTTTTAATCTTAAAGATCCATGTTGTACGGATCATATTTTGATGTAAGAATAGACTGGTAGGGCCGCCCATCGAAAAACTCTGGTAAATATATTCCTTACCCAACTGGTTTTTCTTTACATACATCTGCACACTTCCATTGGCGGTATCCTGGTATAAGGTAAAAAGACCATCCATTTTTTTACTGCTCTTCACTTTATCTGCCACCGTAGGTTTAGGCGGTGTTGGTGGAGCTTTTTTTGTCGTGTCTGGTTTTGCGGCCATATTACCAGCGGGGTTGTTTTGCGAAAAACCGCAAATGCCCACAAACATTACTCCTGCCAGCAAAAGCAGCGACTTTTTTGCTTGTATCATATTTGTATTGATTTTTTTGGGAAACGAAAGATAATTCTCTGGACGGACTCACAGAAAAATAAATTGATAAACGGGTTAAGCTAAGTATAAACTGGTTGCCGATCCTCCTATTTCAATTTTTTGACCTTTACCATCTCGATACGGGTGTCACTGACATTCATAATGTCAAATTCGTAGTCGGCAATAATGATCCTTTCCTTTTGCTTTGGTATGGTCTCATGATAGTTAATGATAAAGCCTGAAAGGGTTTCCGTTTCATCCACAGGGAAATCAAAACCATATTTTTCATTGATATAATCAAGCTCCAGGCGGCCTGAAAAAATATATTCATGCTCTGCAATTTGTTTTTCGACAAACTCTTCCACATCATATTCATCCTGTATTTCTCCAAAAATTTCCTCCAGTACATCCTCCATAGTAATGATACCGGCCGTACCGCCAAATTCATCCACCACCCACGCAATACTTTTTCTTTCACGGGTAAATTTATTGATAAGGTCGGTGGCACTCATACTTTCAGGTACAGCGGGAATAGGTAACAACACCGATTGAATACTTTCCGGTCGCTTAAACATATCCAATTGATGAACATAACCGATAATATGGTCAATGTTCCCTTCATAAACGACAATCCTGGATAGTTTTGTTTCAATAAGCAGTCGGCGCAAAGAATCAATCGATTCTTTAATATCAATGCCGACAATTTCTTTTCGGGGAACAAGGCTTTGTCGTATCCTGATCTTTGGCAACTCCAATGCATTCTCAAAAAATTCGGTGTTCAGCGTTTGTTTTTCGTCATCGTCTTCTTTGGCCTGGTGAAAAAGATGTTCAAGATCCGTACGACCAAATACTTCTTTCTTTTCATCAACTCTTACATTGAAAACATATTTAAGCAACCAATTGGCCAGGGCAATGCACACGGCAGCGATCGGGTAAAACATCTGGTAAAACATATCGATCAGTTGAGCCATCCGACTTAGCAGTACGTTAGCCCTTGCCCGAAAAATAGCCCGGGGAAGAAATTCTGCAAATACAAGCACCAACATAGTTGATAAAAGTATTTCGATCAATATGCGAAGAGAATAGGAACCAACATCAAGCCTCAACCACACAGGTTCCATCACCTTGCTTATTTGTAATCCAAAGAACACAAGGAAAACATTGAAACCGATTAGCGTTGTACCCAGGAAATAGACGGGGTGATCAACGAACTGATCCAGGATTTGACCGCTGGTTCTTCCTTGTTTCTTTTTTAATTCAATGCTCATCCGGTTAGCGCTGTAGAACGCCATTTCAATACCAGCAAAGAAACCCATCAGCAAAATGGTAAGGATAAACCATATTATAATGCGAATCTCAAACATCGGGCAGTAAAGATAGAAAAAGAGGTGAGATGTTATAGTATATAAGTACTAAGTAAGAATTACAGTGGAGTTAGAAATATAAATGTCTTGCGGTGCAGTTTAAAAAGTTTAGATACTTTATGTACTTTTTATACCTTTTCATTCTACTATAAAAGTCCTAACGATCGCCTCCGCTTCTTTACAGGCTTTTTCCAGATCATTATTTACGATCACTTTATCAAAATGGTCTTTAAATGAAAGCTCATAAGTGGCTTTATTTATACGGGTGGCAAGACTTTCTGAAGTTTCAGTTCCCCGGCTATTCAATCTTCTCTTCAATTCATCCACCGATGGGGGTTCAATAAAAATAGAAAGTGATTGTTCGGAATGCTGCTGCTGTACATGAACGGCTCCCTGCACATCGATATCCAGCAAAGGAACTTTTTTTTCTTTCCAGATGCGCTGGATCTCGGATTTTAGAGTACCATAATATTTTCCTTCATACACCATTTCCCATTCTACAAAAGAATGGTTTTGTATTTTTTCTTTGAATTCGTCCACACTCATAAAATGATAATCAACTCCGTCTTTCTCATAATCTCTTTTTTGCCGTGTAGCCGCAGAAACAGAAAAAGCCAGTTGACCCGGAAAGGTTTTCAACAAATGTTTTGTAATAGAAGTCTTACCGGCGCCGGAAGGGGCAGTGATGATAATGAGCTTGTGCGATGAAGACATGTGCAAAGAAAGGAAGAAATTTTAATTGGATGCGCTTAACAACCTTTATAAAACATATCGGAACATTTGGCAATTACTCTTTAATTAGTCCTTGAACAAAGACGGTATCAATGTAGGTGGAAGTCACAATCCTTGTTGTCATTTTTGGAATTTTGACTTCAATCTTGCCTTCTAAAACGGTTACGTTAGCTGGAGAAGATGCCGACCAAGTAATATTATCTGAGATCCCGGTGCTGGAATAAATTCCCGTCAAAGGAATATTAACCTTAATTCCGATTTGACTTGAACTTAATTGAACATTTCCATTAAACTGAATTACATCAAATTGTCCACTTGATGCTGGTATAGATGCAAAATATAAATTTAAAGTGTTTGCAGGTGACTGCGAATCTTCGCCAGTTAAGATAAAATACCCTGGGGGATTGCTTCGGTGAGTTGTTACGATATTATATTGCGTTGATCCTAGTGTCCAAGTACCACTATCAGCGTGAGCTACATTATTATCTTTAGTGCAGGATAATAAAATGAAGGTCACAGTAGCAAAGGAGGCAATTTTTATGTCTCTCACTGTATGTTTTCGAATTTGGCTTCTTAAATTAAACAATTACTCACAAAAGGAACGTTAAATCCCGATAGTTATTTCCTCGCAACAAAAATTTTCCATCCCGGCATTGTCATTGGAGCAACTGGTTTTTCAATTTTTAATCCTGCGTTTTTCTGCCATGCTTCTATTTCAGGTACAGACCATGTACCCGATGAACTCGTCAATGAAAAATAAAGACCGGAAGTGGCGCCTACTACACCGCCTTCGCCGGGTTTAGATGATTTCACAAATTCACCAATGGCGTAAATGCCACCGGGTTTTAATGCAGCAGCAATTTTTTTTGCCAGCGCAAAATTTTGTTCGTTCGTAAAATGATGAACCACATTATTGATCATTATCATATCATACTTCTCAGCTCCAAGATCATCGTTCAGCGCATTTCCTTCAGCATAAGTCACCCGGTTTGTTGTATCATATCTTTTTGCAATTGTGCTGGCAGCTTCAATTGCTCCTGGCAATTCTAATATGGTGCTTGATAAACGGGGATGTTTTTTACAAAGCTCAATAGAAAATAATCCATGTGATCCGCCAATGTCAAGCATATTTGTTGCATTCTTGGGAACAGGAATTTTTGAAGCAAGCTCTCTTGCAACATTAACGGAGAGGTCCCGCATGCCTTCCTGGTAGAGCTCCCAATCCTTTTTTGATGTCATACTGTGCAACTCCAGCGGTTTACCGGTACGGACATACTCTTCTAATTTTCCCATCCAATCCCATTCGAGTAATTGAAAACGCAACTTGCCGATCAAATTAGATTCGCTTTCTTTTAGCAGCCATTTATGATACTTTGACTTTATTGAATATTTCTCGTCACTCCATTGCAAATACCCAATACCGACCAGGCAATCAAGTAGATGTTTTGTTGATTCGGGATGAGTTTTACATTGGATTGCTACTTCATTAGCAGTTTTTGAATTTTTTCCTATCGTTTCAAAAATGCCAAGTTCGGCTGCTGCCATAATAGCCCTGGCTGCATTAAAGGCAACCTGTGTATCAATTAGCGGAGTAGGAGCAAGGTTGGCTCTCAGGGCGATCCATTCTACCAGATTTTCCGGATGATTTTTTATTTTCATAAAAAAACTTTTTTTGAAGTTTAACCTGAATAAATATAGGAAGTTCCCTTTACTTTATATTCTCATTCGTGAACATCACCAATAAAGAAAAACATTTACCTTAGCCGCTCAATCGAAAACTATTTGAAAAAAGTAGTAGCTTTTTCGCTTCTTGCAATACTGTTTACCAGCCAGGTTGGTTATTATTTTGTTTACACTATTCATCAGCACATCATCAAAGAAGAAATGGAAAGGGGATTGATGGCGCATATTCCAGAGTCTTCATTGGAAGTGATCATTGCAGAAAAAGTTGCTGATAAAATGGTATGGGAAGAGAAGAACAAAGAATTTTCTCTTGAAGGAATTTTATACGACGTAGCAAGGATAGAAAAGAAAGATGGAAAAACTTTTTTATACTGTATCAATGATAAAAATGAAAAACAGCTGCTGGACAATCTTGTCAAGGCAGTCAATAAGAATAATGATAATAAGCAAGGAAGAAATAATATAAAACCGTTGTTGCTTGATCTCGTTTGTATGAGCGAGGAAGAAGAACCAGGATCTTTTTCTGTCCCTTCAGCATATTCAAATTTTAATGTAACCCTCGTTTCTTCATTCGAAGAAATAAATAGCCCTCCCCCAAAAGCATAGGCTTTCTCATTTATTTTCTTAGAAACCAACATGTCTTCGCAAAACGGAATGATGTTGCGTTTGAACGCTATTATTAATAATAATTAATTGATATCATCTTACATTATGAAAAAAATAATTCTATCTGCTTTATTATTTCTTACTATATCATTAACCAGCTTTGCGCAGCAAATGCTTCATGGGAAAGTGATGGATGTCGCAACTGGTAAACCGTTGGCCGGCGCCTCGGTAACTTTTGGGGGAACCGGCGGCACTACAACTGACCAGGATGGTAACTTTTCAATTGACTGTAACAAAACAAAAAGGATCACTATTAGTTTTGTTGGATATGAACCTTATTCTGTATCTATAAAAAATTGTGATGCTGAATTAAAAATTACATTGGAAGCCTCGGGCCGTACATTGGATAATGTTGAAATAAGTGCTACTTCCAATCTGAATAAATCACTTCTATATCAACCAGCTTCTATTACCAAGTTAAGAACCGTTGAATTAAAAAGAGGACAAGGGTTGTTCTTCGATGATGTTATTCAAGCCAGTGTGCCCGGTGTTATCATGAACCGGAGATCTGTTTCGGGGGGCCAGCAATTCAATATCAGGGGTTATGGTAACGGATCAAGAGGGACAAGAGGCATCAGCAGTAATTTTGACGGCCAGGGATATAAAGTATATCTGAATGGTATTCCCATTACAGACGCGGAGGGAATAACAACACTCGATGATGTTGACTATGCATCTATAGGTAATGCAGAAATTGTAAAAGGTCCTTCTGGTACATTATACGGGCAGGCTATTTCAGGGGCGA
>DASTZB010000438.1:0-3103 GCA_035764525.1 Chitinophagaceae bacterium
ATATCTGTTTTTGTCTCACCGGAAGGGTTCTTTGCGATGTCGGGCCAATAAGGAACCATCAATTGATACGTTTTCCGTCCGTAGACGAACGCATCGGCATCTTGCACAAGACGGATGTAGTAATCAAACAGTTCATCATGAGGGGGACCCACTTGTGTATGGTCGCAGCAACCATCGATGGTAAGGTTGATTGCGTAGATCAGATTTCTCATTTGATTGAATTTAAATTGTCTTTTTTTTTGATTACTTGCGGTATGTTGCCTTACAATGACCGCCAACCCGCCGCTTTGCGAAAGTTTTGAAGAGAAAGTTAATTCATTTTCATAGTTGCTGCGAAGCACTAAGTAAGAAAGATGCTGATACTATATCAACGATTATTGTAACTAAACCCCGGGGTCTGCCCTCTTCATTCAATTATGTTGCCTGCCTGCCGGCAGGCAGGTACTGGTTGTAGGGCAAGACCCCGGGCGGACGGAACCAATGTTGGTGGCAGTTTTTTAATTACTCCGTTCTCAAACTCTTCACTGGATTTGCAACCGCTGTTTTTATTGATTGAAAACTTACTGTAAACAATGCAATCAGCATCACTAATATTCCTGCAGAAGCAAACAACCACCAACTCATCTCAATGCGATATGGATAGTTCTGTAACCATTTATTTGCGGCTATATAAACTAATGGCGTTGCGATTATCAAAGCAATTGCAACCAGCTTTATAAAATCTGTTGAAAGTGCCGTAACGATTTGTTGCACCGATGCACCAAGCACTTTTCGAATGCCGATTTCTTTTGTTCTTTTCTCTGCCGATAAAACAGATAATCCAAACAAGCCAATGCAGGAAATAAATATTGTAAGTATTGCACTGAATAAAATAATCTGTTTCCATTTTTCAACATCAGCATATTGTTTCCTGTTTTCATCGTTTTTGAACACGTAAGAATAGGAGCTCATCGGGTAAAACTGCTGATATGTTTTTTGTATCCATTTTAAACTTGAAGCTGCGGTGCTGGGTTTTATCTTAATATAATAAGATCCATATAGACCATTCATGGAAAATAATTGCGGTGTTATTTTTTTGGTCAATGATGCAAAGTGATAATCTTTTACCACGCCGATTACATGATACGTTTCATTGCTGCTTCCTAAAATCTGTAAAGTTTCACCAACCGGGTTTTTCCAGTTGGCCGCTTTTACAAAACTTTCATTCACGATAACAGATTGCGTAGAATCAGCCGGAAATGCTGTTGAAAAATTCCTTCCTGCCTTTAATGGGATTTTTAATAAAGGCAAGTAATTTTCATCAATGGTTTCACCGGCAAAGTATACGGTAGAACCAACCGCATTTTTTGTACCCGTGCCCCATTGGCCGGCATTCTTTACACTAACGCCAACAATGTTTGGGTTTTTGAGCAACTCATTTTTAAAAACAGCAGCATCGGCAGGTTGCAGGCTGTTTTTATTGATGATAACAAGATTATTGTCATCATATCCCAAATCTGTTTTGGTTAATAAATTAAACTGTGCATAAATTATACCTGTGGCAATGATTAAAAATGATGCCAGCGTAAACTGCAATACCACCAACGATTTTTGCAGATAATTTTTTCCTGCTATCTGAAAACGGCTATACAAAGTTTGTACAGGATTGTAACCGGATAAAACCAATGCAGGATAAAAGCCTGCAAGCAAGCCTGTGATAATATACAAAGCAATATAGCCTGCAATTAATTTTGCATCGAACAAATAAGAAATTGCCAATGCTTTATTGGCAAGCTCATTAAACAGCGGCAATAACAATTGCACCCATGCAATAGCTAATACAAAAGCAACAGTGCAGAGAAAAAACGATTCGCCGAGAAACTGAAATATTAGTTGTTTCCTATCACTGCCTATCACTTTGCGAATGCCGATTTCTTTTGCACGCTTAACGGACCGTGCAACAGTGAGGTTCACAAAATTGATGCAGGCAATCAGCAACACAAATAATGCAATGGCTGAAAGCAGATAGGAATACATGGAGTTGCTTGCATTAGTTAAACCATTGCCTGCAGGCATTTCCGTGTCCAAATGCATATTAAGATACGGTTGCAAAAAATAAGTGCCCATAGGAATATCATCAGGATTCCCGCCATCATTTTTAAGCATTTCATAAAAAGTTGATTGCGCATCTGCAACATAAAAACTTTGCATTTGTTTTTCCACTGTTTGCAGGGTTGCTTTATCATCCAATACTACAAATGTGCTCAGGAAAGAAGTGAACCAGTTATGGGTATCCTTTGCATCAGCATCAGATACCTTGAAAGGCAGCAGCGCATCAAATTGTATGGAAGAATTTTGCGGGCAACGTTTTGCAACAGCCGTTACTTTGTAAGGAACAAAGCTGGTATCTTCTTTTACCATCAATACTTTGCCGACAGCATCAGTTGTAGAAAAATATTTTTTTGCAGCATCTTCGCTCAATACAATAGAATGTGGTTCTGTTAAACAGGTTTGAGGGTTTCCGGATAATAAAGGAAAGTTGAATACAGAAAAGAAATTTGAGTCAACATGTAACACGCCATTCTGCTCCTGTACTTCAGTTCCATTTTTTATGTCTTCAGCACCGCCCTGCACACGAACAAAAGATCTTATTCCGGGAACATTTTGTGTAAACCTCGGCCCTTGTAAAAAACCTGTGCTGCCATTATAGTTTTGTTTTGTTTTTTTCGCAATACGGTAAATGTGGGTTACATTTTTATGAAACCTGTCAAAGCTTATTTCATCTTTTACATACAGCATAATAAGCATGGCGCAAGCCAATCCAATGCTTAATCCAAAGATGTTGATGAAGGAATAAACCTTGTTTCGTTCAAGATTTCTGAATGCAGTTTTGAAATAGTTTTTAAACATATTTTCCAATTGTTTCAAAGTTATAAAGCACTACTTAGATGCCACCTTCTTCAGTAATTGATAATCAATTAACTAATTGATTCATTATTATTAAGTCTGTACGATTTTGTTACAGCTATGTTCTGTTTTATTACAACTTGCGAGGGAATCAGATAAGCTGACGGGTAATTATGATTTGGCGGTGTCCACACAAAATTGCCAACAACATGCTCCT
>DASTZB010000439.1:0-7948 GCA_035764525.1 Chitinophagaceae bacterium
TACAAGTTCACTAGTACCGGCACTGGTTTCATGAATGCCTTGCGCAAGTTTAATCGACGCTGGGATACCGGTACGTTGCATTTCTGATATTGCCAGGTCTTTATATTTATTGATGTACTCAATGACAACAGGGTCTAGTTGCGCAAAAGAGTTTTTAAATACAAATGAAGCAAAAAGAAGGAAAAGGAACTTTAGTTTTTGCATGGGAGATCTTACTTTTTTCTTATTAAATACAATCCATCACGCAGGGTAAGGATCATTTTGTCGATATCAGTTCTTTTATTTATGAACTGGTTAAAAGCTTTTATGGCCTTTGCATTTTTTCCAGTTGGTTCAGTCTCAATGGCTTGGCCATGAAAAAAGATATTATCTGCAAAAATAAATCCGTTTTTTTGCAATTTTGGAAAAACGAGGTTAAAATATTCAATATACCCGGGCTTATCAGCGTCAATGAATACAAGATCAAATGTTTCTTTCAGCATTGAAACGATTTTTTTAGCGTCTCCCGTATGTAAAATGATCTTTTCTTTATAAGCGGATCTTTCAAAAAAGCCTCTTGCAGTCGCAGCATCTTTTTCTCTAAGTTCTATTGTATGCAGCAACCCATCTTCTATCAATCCTTTTGCGAGACATAAAGCACTGTAACCGGTAAATGTTCCTATTTCAAGAATACGCCGCGGTCTGATCATCATACTCATCATTTCTAAAAACTTGCCTTGCAGATGCCCGCTAAGCATTTGGTGCTCAGGATGATTTTTTATGGTATAATCAGCAACCACATGCAGCAATGCATCTTCAGGTGAAGAAAATTTTTCTGCATACTCCTGTACTAATGGATTAATTAATTCCACTTTTAAATTTTCGCAAAGATAACTTTATACGGGTTGCATTTTAAGATCCATCTCTTGCTGACTTGGTTTTTGTGAAATAAACCACAAGCCGATGAAAGTGATGATACCATTGATAAGAATAAGTTCATTTCCGATTTTATACCCATTGAAAGCTGCCGCCGATAAATTATCAAGTCCAAGCTTCATGTGCAGCTTCGCTTCATACCAGGCAGGGTTACTAACCATATCAAGGATTAATGCAAGCAACGGTGCTATAATACAAACTGTCCAGATGAGGCTTTCCTTTAGCTTTCTCTTTGTTAAAATGCCAAATGCAAAAAGGCCAAGCAACGGACCATAAGTAACACCGGCAAATTTTAAAATGAAATCAATGATCAGTTTATCGTTCATCCATTTAAAAACTAAAACCATTACAAAAAATACAATGGCAAAGCTGAAATGCACTTTTAGTCTTGTCATTTTCTTTTCTTTCTCAGTTCCCTCTCTTTTTTTCAACCCAAGGATATCGATACAAAAACAAGATGTAAGTGAAGTGATGGCGCCATCAACACTTGGGAACAGCGCAGAGATTATCGCAATGATGAAAATTATTCCAATGCTTTTGCTAAAAGCATCGCTTAATGCAACGGTAGGAAAAAGATCATCGGCAGGTACACTAATGTTATGAGCAGATGCATATAAATAAAGTACGCCACCTAAAACAAGAAAAAGAAAATTCACAAACATAATGATCACCGCAAAAGTCATTATATTTTTTTGAGAGTCTTTTAATGTCTTTACGCTAATATTCTTTTGCATCATTTCCTGGTCCAGACCCGTCATTGCAATGGCAATAAACATGCCGCCAAGAAGATGTTTTAATGCAAAAGAACCGGAATTAACATCCCAGTTAAAAATTTTTGTGTAACCTTTCTCACTCATCATATGCATAGCCCCGCTAAAATCGGTGCCCAGCGAATTAATAATTGCGATTACACAAACTACCAGGCCAACAAGCATTCCCGTAGTTTGAAGTGTGTCAGTATAAACAATTGTTTTAACGCCGCCTTCGAAAGTGTAAAGAAGGATCAAAACAAGGATCACAAATGCAGTAGCCATAAAGGGAATATGCATCTTATCAAAAATAAATAGCTGCAATACGCTGATGACGAGATAAAGCCTTGCCGTTGCACCTATAACCCGTGAAAGAATGAAAAAGAATGCACCGGCCTTGTGTGCATTTATGCCAAATCTTTTTTCTAGATATGTGTAAATGCTTGTCAGATTCATTTTGTAATACAAAGGCAGTAATACGTATGCAATGACCAGGTATCCGAACAGGTAACCAATCACTACCTGGAAATAATAAAAATTTCCACTCCCAACTCCGCCTGGAACACTTACAAATGTGACGCCGCTTAGTGAGGTACCGATCATTCCAAATGCAACCAGCATCCAGTTGCTGCTTCGGTTACCAATAAAAAATGATTCATTATTTGAATTGCGGGACGTCAACCAGGCGACTGCAAGCAATAAAACAAAATAGCCAATAACAAAAGTGAATAAGAGAGCCGGAGACATAAGTTGATTTTAGATTAATGATCCTGCATTAGAGATAAATACGATATTTACTGCTATAAAAGTTGACAAGATAAAATAAATCTATGAAGATAAATTCACTTGCAGTTTTTTGCGGCTCAAAGAATGGAAATAATCCTGTTTATATTAAACATGCTAAAGAATTAGGAAAACTTTTAGCAAAAAATAATATCACGCTGATCTATGGTGGCGGCAGTACCGGCATAATGGGTGCAGTTGCTGATGCAATGATGGAGAATGGCGGAAAAGTGATCGGTATTATTACAAAAAAGTTGGTGGATTGGGAACATCAGCATCAAGGCATTACTGATCTATCAATTGTTGATGATATGCATATTCGTAAACAGCGAATGTATGATCTATGTGATGCGGCTGTCATTTTACCGGGGGGTGTAGGCACTCTTGATGAATTTTTTGAAATGGTAACTTGGAACCAACTATCAATTCACGACAAAAAAATTTATATCATTAATTCTGATAATTTTTTTGAATTTCTTTTGAAGCATCTTGAGCAAATGGAAAAACAGGGATTTCTTTATGAAAGTGTAATACAAAGGATCACTGTTCTGAATGAACCGGGTGAATTATTCCCGCACATTACCTAAAAATTAATTTCCCTGGTTTCTTCCGCCACCCTGAAATAAGGGGACCTGAATACCACCTCTTATAATAGGAATTGTCCTTCCATAGGCATCCGTATAAGGAGAACCGGGATTATTGGAAATATCAAACAATATGGCAAGATAATAATGCGGCGCTCCACCCCTGCCCTGGCGACCCGTTGTATAGCCACCACCAACAAGAAAGCTACTAGCTTCTAATTTATCTTTTTGCTCAATTCCACTATTATTGGGCGGAATATACTTAAGCCGCAAAAAATTATATTCCCATTGAGCTTGTGCAAATAAAAAACGGACAGGATACAACTTGACAAAGCCACCTCCCCCATAGTTTTGTTGTTTTAACCTGTCATCAAAAACGTAGTAATCCCTATATACTGTATAATTGTAATTAATAACAATTCCAAGATCGGCCCAGTTTGTAATACTATAACCAAGAACAGGACTGCCACCAATAAGAAAAGTGTTGGAATAAAATGCCAATGAAATTGTGCCACCGGTAAATAAATTTTGCTTAGAAGGAACCTTTTCTTTTTCTTCTCTGTCCTGGGCTTTTGTATTGAAAGAAATTATTGAAGCAATAAAAACGAAGATGACCAATTTGAATTTCATAATCAAGGTTTTTAATTAATTGCTAATTTAACTTCATTTGTTTGGCTGCGATTAAAATTAAATCATTAAAATATTTTATCGGCATTTAAAATATTATTGGGATCAAATGCTTTTTTTATTTGCCGCATCAGGTCAAGTTGTTTTTGCTCAAACATAATATCCATAAATCCTTTTTGAATAAGACCAATGCCATGTTCACCGCTAATCGTTCCGCCAAGTCCCTTTACTAATTCAAATAATGCACGGAGGCTTTGTGTCATTTCTGCATCACCAAAACTATTTGGTGTTCCATCCTTATGAATACGAATATGGAGATTCCCATCGCCTGCATGACCATAACACACAGCTTTGAAATTATATTTAGCACCGATCTCTTTTACACCACGAATAAGTGCCGGTAATTCAGCTCTTGGTACAACGGCATCCTCCTCAATTGTGTACCCCGCCAATTTTGTTGCCTCAGCGACTCTTCTTCTTAATTTCCACAACTCATTTTTTTGCTGTGCATCATCTGCAAAATAAATTTCACCAGTTTCGTATTGAGTCAGCATTTCGCTGATGGCCTCCATTTCACTCATCAAAATATCAATGTTATTGCCATCTACTTCAATGATCAGGTGAGCCTCGATATCGTCATTGATTTGCACAGCACTGCTATCAATGAATTTGCTTACGATCTTTAATGCATCAATCTCTACCAGTTCCATAGCACTTGGAACAAATCCTGCCCTGAATATGGCACTCACTGCTTCACTGGCTTGCTCCAGTTTTTTAAAAGGAACAAGCATTAGCAAATCATGTTTTGGATGAGGGATCAAACGCAAAACAATTTTTGTTACAATACCTAATGTTCCTTCGCTCCCAACAATAAGTTGTGTTAGATTATAACCTGTAGAATTTTTTAGAACATTAGCACCGGTCCATATTATTTCGCCGGTAGGTAAAACCATTTCAAGATTCAATACATAATCTTTTACCACGCCATATTTAACTGCTTTTGGGCCTCCACTATTTTCGGAAATATTCCCGCCTATGAAACATGATCCACGACTGGCTGGATCCGGCGGGTAAAACAATCCTTTTTCCTTCACTGTAGTTTGTAAAACCTCCGTAATGACTCCAGGCTCTGTTGTTACTTGTAAATTTCTTTCATCTATCTCAAGAATTGAATTCATTCTTTCCATTGCCAATACAACACCGCCAAGATGTGGTAATGCGCCCCCGCTTAGACCGGTTCCAGCACCTCTTGGAGTTACCTGGATCTTTTTTGTATTGCAGATTTTCATCAACGCACTGATCTCCTGTGCTGTTCTCGGCTTAATTACTACATCGGGTAAATAATGAAGATTTTCAGTTTCGTCATGTGCATAATGATCCAGTGTATCCTCATCATACAGCACATAATTTTCACCAACAATTTTTTTGAATTCGTTTATAATTTCCGCTGTAAGGCCTGATTTTACATTTGTCTGCATAGCGTTGCATTATTGCGGAGCAAAAGTCGCATAAAACATTAATATGATAAAACTGATTAGTAAGCTTTGTTCCTCAGATCAGGGCACATACTCTGCCGCTTATTTCCATTATAACTATCAAAAAGGCCTTCTTTAATAAGGGAGAATTCAAAAGCACCGCGGCCGTTATTATAATTTTTCAATGTTGAAATGGTAGCATCATACGTAAACGTGGCTCTGATATCATTCCATTGAAGACCCACCATGGGAATAAAAGCATCTTTGAGACGATAATATAAACCACCGATCAATTGGTAAGCTCCATCACCTGACAAATCATAATGGGCATTCAGGCCGGCAACCATTTCGAAAGATTTTGCCTGTGTAGTAAAATAAATATTCGGATTGACGAGCCATTGGTTGTTTACCAAGAAACTTCCATTTAAAAATCCGATATGTCTTACAGCAATTCGATTATCAATACCCGCGGTTTGATCAAAAAAAGATTCTCTTGGCCTGTTAACATGATGCGCAGAATAACCAACATTCAAATAAACTTTGTCATTGGGAAAATAGGCATAGTTCATACCCATCTGAACATCAAGATAATTGATATTATTATCCGACAGCACTACAGAAGTAGGTAGTTTATTATCAAAAAATTTTCCATCGAATTGATCAGGAAACTTCAGGTTTGTTACATTAATCTGTTTATTAGACCAGCCAATATTAAAACCTGCACTTACCAGGCTTCCGGCATTTATCATTTGATGATAGGCAATCGAGCCATAAATTTTTGTTGAAGTTAGATTACCACTGCCTGCCACATCCCTTAAGATCACTCCACCTACACCCAGCCAACCTGTGTTATCCTGGTTTTGCATTAGCTGAGCATCGCCAAAAGCACTCATTGTTTTATAAGGGATCGCCATTAAACTAGACCATTGGTTCCTGTAGTTTATCCCAATACGATAATCACCTCCCGGAATAAAGCCCGTATTTGCAGGATTAGTTGTCAGCGGCGAATTCATGAATTGGGAAAAATGCAGGTCCTGTCCATTCATGGAAATCACAAAAAACAAATTCCAAATTCCAAGTAATATGACTATTCTTTTTTTCATTTACACATTTTCATGTTGGCATATTATCTAATTAACGTTATATCACCTTTCTTAGTTGTTTTTTTCCCGTCAAAAAACTCTACATCCAGCGTATATGCGTATACATCCATTGGTTGTATCACACCTTTATATTTTCCATCCCAACCAATATTCTTATCATTTGTTTCAAAAACCTTTTGTCCCCAACGATTCCAAATTATGAACCTGATCTTGGTAATGCCAAAGCCCCTCACGAACACTTTGCTGTTAATATCTCCACTTTGCGGAGTGAAAGCATTAGGTAGATCCACCAATGGAAAAATCAAGGCACTTACAGGCTGGCAAAGAGTGTCTGCGCATCCCGCTGCATTTATTGCAATAAGACAAGCATTATAGGTGCCTGTTGCATTATACTGATGCTTCACTTGTAATCTGGATGTTGTAATTAAACTATCACCATCGCCAAAACGCCATTTGAATTTGACCGCATCAGCCGATGCAAGATTGTCAAAAGATGTTGGTGTGTTTTCTACCGGAGGGTTAGGTGCAAAAGTAAAATTAGATACAGGAATTGGAAAGACATTTATGGTAGTTGTTGTCGTGTCAGACAAATTACAAGTATTCGGATCGTTAGCAATTAATGTAATGGTGTATGAACCTGGCGTATTATAGAGATGAACAGGATTAGTTGCTGTACTTGTGGCACCATCACCAAAATCCCATATGAATGTTTGGCCTGCAATTGAGGTATTCTTAAACTGAGCTGTATAAGGAACGCAACCGGTCGGTGGTGTTTCAAATTGAGCAACTACCAACGGAGCTATATTTATAACCTTTTTCAGAGTTTCTGGTGCATTGCAATAGGCTGTATCTACAATGGTCAATTTCACTGTATAAGTTCCTGGCGAAGTATAAGAATGGAAAACAGGAGCGGACCCTGCAATTATCGTTGGAGAATTATCACCAAAATCCCAAATGAAAGATGTATTTGTAAATGGTCTTATGGGTGGCGCAATAGATAAGTTATCAAACTGGTATTTTAAAGAATCGCATGGAGCTAATTTCACGGGGTTAAAATCAAGAATTGCAGGCAGGTTTCCAGCCTTAATATGCAGATATGCTGTATCACGAATATTACATGTGGTGGAATCTTCTGCGATCAGCATTACCTGGTATAAGCCAGGTAAATTATATGTATGAGTTGTATTCGGTACGGTAGTGATAACGGGGTTTGGCGAGGATCCATCGCCAAAATACCAATAATAGGTAACAGCATTTGCAACTGTATCTATAAAATCGACAGTAACAGGTGCACAATCTGCAGTATCTCCTTTTACCCCTTTGATCACTGATTGAAGACCTGCATCCACACCTGAAAAGTCAAATGAAATTTTCAGCATTGCAAGATTACAACCTGAACCGTTATTCACGGCTGGGTTTATTGGCCCTGGTCCCACTACCGGTGAGGTAGTGGGATATGGAACACCACCTCCGCAGTTGGCACAAATTGCCTGGTATATCACTCCTTGTTTATCAAAACGGCTCGTACCACCATCCACATGGTCAGAAAGACCTCCATTCTGTCCCCAATAACTACCAAACAATTGAGCTGTTGCATTTTTCTTCAAAACAAAAAAGTAAAAATCATTGCCATCGGTTGTGCTTTTAATAGCATCTGAAGTAACTGGCAAACCCGAAGTTAAGGATGATGGGAACTGTCCGTCAATAACACC
>DASTZB010000440.1:0-2402 GCA_035764525.1 Chitinophagaceae bacterium
ATGCCGATGCAATTTACTGGTATGCAGTTTGCCAGCGCAGTCTTGGAAAGTATGATGCTACGGAAGAATATTTAACCCGTTTTCTTAAGATCAATATATCTAATGTTTCGCTTAAACAAACTGCGGAAAAAGAATTGCGAACAGTTCAGTTCATAAGACAGCAGTTAATCAGACCCGACACTATTTTATTCACGATTAAGAAAACACAAAATAATTTTTCACAAGAGAAGGGCATTTTTGCATTGAATAATATCAATGGAAATTATTTTCTTTTTACAAGTACAGCAGCTAATATAACTGGTGCCAATGGGGAGATCCCATATCATAGCCGGTTATTTTCAGCCACTCTTAATAATGGGATACTGGAAAATGCAGTGCAGGTGACTATTGACGGAGTGGATACAAAACTTAACCAGGGTGCAGCTTGTGTCAGTGCTGATAAGAACATTCTTTACTTTACACAATGGAAAAAAGAGAATGGGAAGAATATTTCTTCAATTTATTATTCCAGGAGAGGGGAAACCGGTTGGGGTGCACCCGAGTTACTTTCATCAATTAATAAACCAGGTTTTAGCAGCAAACAACCATTTTGTTCCGCCGATGGCAAAACACTATACTTTGCTTCTGATATGCCGGGTGGATCAGGTGATTTTGACATCTGGTCTGCATCAATAAATGAAGATGGGACAACAGGTAATCCTGTAAATGCAGGAACGACGATAAACACAGCTGGTGAGGAGCAGGCTCCCTTTTATCATGGTGCCAGTGGCAAGCTTGTTTTTGCTTCAAATGGTTGGCAGGGCATGGGAGGGTTTGATCTGTTTACCTCAAAAATGAATGAATCGCATTGGGGCAAACCAGAGAACATGGGTCATCCTGTTAACTCTTCAAGAGATGATATTTACTTTTTTGCTCCTGAAGAAAGAGAGCTTCTTAAAAATGCTATCATTGGTTCCGATCGTGGTTCTGAATGTTGCCTGGAAACTTATACAGTAAATAAATTACCAAAGAAAAAAATGATCGAAGGTATTGTTCGTGATTGTAAAAGCAATAAACCACTTGCTGACGCTATAGTGACTATGAAAAATGTTTCCGGTCAAAATTTGCGGGCAACTACCGGTGTTGATGGAAAATTTCTATTTGATCTCGCGGGGGATATAAGCAACCAGACATTTAATGTCACAAAAGAAGGTTATAAGGAGAAATTGACACTTGCTGCTACAGAAAGTGTCAATGAATCAGATCTAATGATTGATGTTTATATGAATGTTCCTATCTGCATAAATGAGATTGAAAAACCAGAAGAGAAAGTGCTGGAGATAAAAGCTGAAAATGTTGTCAGTGTTTTTTTCGATTTTGATAAGAGTCTTTTAAAAGACAGAAGCGTACAAGTCCTGGATTCAATTTATAATGTGCTTATAGAAAATAAGACCGCTACTATCCAGATATCCGGCTATACAGACGGTCTTGGAACCGATGATTACAACAGAAAACTTTCTGACAAGAGGGCCAAAGCCTGTGCAAATTATCTTGTTAAAAAAGGGATTGCGCCGAGCCGTATGACTTTTGTTTCGTTTGGTGAATGCTGCCCTGTTGAGATGGAGATCATTAATGGAAGAGATAACCCGGATGGAAGAACCATGAATAGAAGAGCCTTAATAAACATTTCTAAAGGATAGTAAGATAAAGACGTTGTATTTCAAAAGATACCAGATGTAAATAGAGAAAATTGAGAGTAATAAAAAAGGTGGCCATTGGCCACCTTTACCTTTTATCCGAACCGGTTTCCTTTTAACGACTTCCCTGGTGTAATAATTTACCTGTTATTCTTTGTTCTCCCATTCTGAAAACATACAATAAAACAGAAGCTTGCCCGGCAGGAACATTCATGCTAAATCTTTGTCTGCCTGCATTCATATATCCGTTGAAAACAGTTTTCAATTTTTGCCCGGTCATATTATACACTTCCAATACACCTTGCCCTGATTGTTTTGTTTCTATTTGGAAATTGATATTATCAGAGAAAGGATTTGGATAGGCAGTAACAGTAACTGTATTGATCGTTTCTCTGCTTGCGGAAACAAGTGTTGTTGTTGCCGTGCCGGCAGGTAATGCAGGCGAAGGGAACAAGCCTTCACATGTTTGTATTTGTTCAAAATAATTCAGGAAGCGCCGACCTTCGTCAAATGATTTGTTGATACAATCGACTGCAGCATTTACATCAGCATAAGAAGGCACTCCATTAACCCCTGGAACTTTTGAACCACCCAAAACATCGTTGGCAAGTTGCAAGAGGTCAGCAACCGTACCGTTTGCTCCAAGATAATCCACTACATTTTGATTCATTAGGATGGATGAGATAGTACCACTTTCACAAGTTTCAACCAACACTGCATTCGGAA
>DASTZB010000441.1:0-5992 GCA_035764525.1 Chitinophagaceae bacterium
GCATGGCAGAAGCCAATAAAGCATTTGCCCATTTCAAAGTATAAGTGAGAAAATTGACTGATATAAAAGCCATCCAACCGGGTGGCTTTTGCTTTTTAAAGGTGATTTGACAAATGAATTAAGTAACTGATTTTAAGGGAAACAATCTGGAAAACTTCCTGCTTCGTATTCCTTGAATGATGAGTTTTTATTCCTACTTTTGCGCCTCCAAATTATAAAGGAAAAAATCACATGGCAGACTTAAAATTTCAAAGAAACTTCGGTATTGCCGCACATATTGATGCCGGTAAAACCACTACAACAGAACGTATCCTTCGTTATACAGGGATGATCCATAAAATTGGTGAGGTGCATGATGGTGCAGCTACAACTGACTGGATGGAGCAGGAAAAGGAAAGAGGTATCACGATTACGTCAGCAGCGGTTAGCTGCCAGTGGAATTTCCCTACCGTAAAAGGAAAGGCCGATGCCAATACCAAGAATTATTATTTCAATATCATCGATACTCCGGGTCACGTTGACTTTACTGTGGAGGTAGAACGTTCAATGAGAGTATTGGATGGTCTTATCGCATTGTTTTCTGCCGTAGATGGTGTCGAGCCACAGTCTGAAACTGTTTGGCGCCAGGCAAACCGCTACAATGTTCCGCGTATTGGTTTTGTAAATAAAATGGATCGTGCAGGTGCTGACTTTTTAAATGTTGTAAAGCAGGTTCGTGAGATGCTTGGTTCTAAAGCTGTGCCTTTGCAACTTCCGATTGGCGCTGAAGATGATTTTAAAGGAGTTGTTGACCTGGTAAAAATGAAAGGTATTGTATGGCACATGGAAACAGAAGGAATGACCTTTGATGAAATTGATATTCCTGCTGACATGATAGATGAAGCAAAAGAATGGAGAGCTCAATTGGTAGAAGCCGTTGCCGAATATGATGATAAATTATTGGAAAAGTTTTTTGATAATCCTGATTCGATAAGCGAAGATGAAATTCATACAGCAGTTCGCAAGGCTACAATTGATATGACGATTGTACCGATGCTTTGTGGTTCTTCATTTAAAAATAAAGGTGTACAAACTGCACTTGATGCAGTTTGCCGCTATCTTCCTTCTCCTCTTGATGTGGAAGGTATAAAAGGAACTGATCCGAATACAGGTGAAGAAATGATACGTCAGCCAGATTCAAAACAACCTTTTGCTGCGCTTGCATTTAAGATCATGACTGATCCATTTGTTGGTCGTCTTGCGTTCTTCCGTTGTTATTCTGGTCATCTTGATGCTGGTTCTTATGTATTGAATGTTAGAAGTGGAAAGAAAGAACGTATCAGCCGTATCATGAAAATGTTTGCAAACAAACAAAATCCAATTGATTTTATTGAAGCCGGTGATATCGCTGCAGCGGTTGGATTTAAAGAAATAAAAACCGGTGATACACTTTGTGATGAAAATCATCCGATCGTTCTTGAAAACATGTTTATACCTGAACCTGTAATTTCATTAGCAATTGAGCCGAAGACACAAGCTGACGTTGATAAAATGGGTATGGCCATTGCAAAGTTGATTGAAGAAGATCCAACTTTGCGTGTAAAGACTGATGAAGAGACTGGTCAAACAATTCTTTCAGGAATGGGAGAACTGCATCTTGAGATTATTGTTGACAGGATGAAAAGAGAATTTAAAGTAGAAGTAAACCAGGGTGCACCACAGGTTGCTTACAAAGAAGCATTCCAGTCTACTGTTGAACATCGCGAGACATTGAAAAAGCAAACCGGCGGTCGTGGTAAATTTGCTGATATAGTATTTGAATTAGGACCTATTGATGCAGAATGGAAAGCTGAAAATCCAGATAAACATTACCAATTCGTAAACGATTTGTTTGGCGGATCTATTCCTCGTGAATTTGTTCCTGCAATTCAAAAAGGTTTTGAACAAGCAATGACTACAGGTGTATTGGCAAGTTATCCTGTTGATAATATGAAGATCCGTGTATTCGACGGAAGCTTCCATGCTGTTGACTCAGATTCTATGTCATTCGAGCTTTGTGCCAAAGCAGGCTTCCGTGAAGCAGCAAGAAAAGCAAAACCTGTTTTGCTTGAACCAATAATGAAAATAGAAGTAGTAACTCCTGATCAATATATGGGTGATGTTACAGGTGATTTGAACAGAAGAAGAGGAATGTTAGAAGGTATGGATAGCCGTGCGGGAGCACAGGTTATTAAGGCCAAAGTGCCACTGAGTGAAATGTTTGGTTATGTTACACAACTTCGTTCATTAAGTTCCGGTCGTGCATCATCAACAATGGAATTCAGTCATTATTCACCAGCACCATCTGGAATTGCTGAAGAAGTGATTGCAAAAGTGAAAGGAAAGGTGAATGCCTGATAGAAGCATTAAGAAAACAAGTAATAGTAAACCGGCACTTGCCGGTTTTTTTATTTAAAAGTTATTTATACTTTTAGAGGTTGTTAAATCCAATGCTATGAAAGAATTTTTTACAACCTGGCTTTTCTTATTTTTGTCCTTTTATTCCTTTTCTCAAACTCCCGGCGTAAAATGGACTAAATATCTGCAGAAAAGTCTTTACAGCCAGGGTTTCTATGATGCAAAAGCAACTTCTGACAATGGCTATATAATTGTGGGATCAGATACCGATTTCTCATTTAATAAAACCCAAATTGTAAAAAAAGTTTGGGGGAATCAGTCATGGATAGTTAAGCTGGACAATAACGGTAATACTATTTGGAATAAAAATATTTCAGGCTATCATAGTGGACTTACTTCTGTTGTACAAGCTTCCGACGGTGGATTTGTCGCCACCGGCTTCGATCATGACACTTCCCGTTTCCAAATCCTGAAATATAGTTCGTCAGGAAATTTGCTATGGCAAAAGTTTTATGGCGGCTCTTTTGACGATGTCGGTTATAATATCATAAAAACGGGCAATAGCGGTTATTTACTTTCTGGTTATACAGAATCCAACGATGGTAACGTCACAGGAAATCATTCTCCGGGAACTGCAGATGCATGGTTAGTGAAAACTGATTCAAACGGCGATATAGTATGGAAAAAATGTTTTGGAGGCACAGGTGGCGATACAGCATTTGCCGCAGTTCAAACAATCGACAAAGGTTTTGTAATAGTTGGTTCTTCTAATTCTAATAACGGAGATCTTACCGGAAATAATGGTTTGTCAGATGCGTGGATATTTAAAATAGATAGTCTTGGAAATTTGCAATGGCAAAAAAATTATGGAGGTTCAGGGTTTGATGCATTTCGTGGTGTTGTAACAAATGCTGATGGCAGTTTCATAGTATCAGGATCCACAACATCAACTTCAGCAACTTCAAATGGCAACAAAGGGAAAGCAGATGTGTGGGTTGCAAAGATCTCATCAACTGGTAATTTGATTTGGTCTAAAGGCTTTGGCGGAAGTGAAGATGAAATGGGGCTATCGGTCGTATCGACCCAGGACAATAGCTATTTAATTACCGGGTTTACTGAATCTAATAACGCAGATGTAACTGGAAATAATGGCTTAGCAGATGAATGGCTCATAAAAGTATCAGATGATGGAAACCTTGTTTGGCAAAGATGTATTGGTACAAATAAGAATGAAATTGGGATGGCAGTTATTTACAATGCAGAAAATGATTATGCCATTGGTGGATTCGGTGAACCAGTTTCACCCGGCCCTTTTGATGCTTCTGATGGTCTGTTTGTAAGATTAGGAAATACGGCTCATATCAAGGGCAATTTTCTTTCTCCCACTCCAATTAATAGTGGTTTAGTCAGAGCAGTGAAAGCTGGTGCCGAATATGCAGTAATTCCAGTTAATTATACTTTTAATATAGACGTTGAACCGGGCACATACAATCTGTCATATAGTTTTCCGAATCCTTACTTTACCGTAACTCCATCTTCGGCTACGATAAGCGTTCCTAACTATTTTGATACGGCCACGATATATTTTATAGTTCAACCTATTCCGGGACAAAGAGATTTAACGATAAGTGCTTTTGCATTGAATCCGGCGAGACCTGGGTTTAATCATAGTTATAAATTGGTTTATAAGAATATTGGCACCGATATTGTGCCATCGGGTACGGTATTATTTAAAAAGGACAGCCGATTGAATTTTGTTTCTGCCAGTCCCCCCATAAGTTCGTCGAGTGGGGATACTTTAAAATGGAATTATTCCAATTTAAATCCATTTGACTCCGCATCCATTACAATTAATTTCCAGGTTCCTGCGCCGCCCACTGTGAATATTAACGATACACTCAATTCCCTTGCCATCATAACACCGGTTGCCGGCGATCTAACACCTTCAGATGATACGGTTATCATCAAACAAAGAGTTATTGGATCCTATGATCCTAATGATAAAGACGAAAATTTTAGCAGGTTGATCACTCTTCCGGATATAGCAAAAGGTAGTTTTATTAATTACATTATTCGTTTTCAAAATACGGGTACTGACACCGCATTTGATGTCACTGTGAGGGATACGCTGGATTCAAAACTTGATTGGAATAGTTTTGAGATGATTGCTTCCAGTCATTCTTATCAACTCAGTATTAATAACAAGTCAAATCTTAGTTGGAAATTTTCTGATATAAAACTCGTCGACAGTATACATAATGAACCCAGGAGTCATGGATTTATTGCTTATCGTATAAAACCTCTTACCACATTAACAATAGGGGATACTATTCATAATTCAGCTTCAATTTATTTTGATTTCAATTTACCTGTAAAGACAAATATTACTGGCACAGTCGTTAGCAACCCAACATCAACACCGCCACCAACAATTACCTCGTTTACGCCAACAAGTGGAGGTGCAGGAACATCAATAACAATAACGGGAACTAATTTTACGGGTGCAACGGCTGTAAATTTTGGTGGAGTTGCGGCTTCTTCATTTACGGTTAATTCAGCAACATCTATCACTGCAGTTTTAGGAACTGGCACATCGGGTAATGTAAGTATAACTACTCCGGGTGGCACAGCATCAATAGCAGGCTTTACATTTATTCCTCCACCAACAATAACTTCGTTCGGTCCGTCAAGTGCGGCAACAGGAACATCGGTAACAATAACAGGAACAAATTTTACTGGGGCGACGGCAGTAAGCTTTGGAGGAATTGCGGCTTCATCCTATACGGTTAATTCATCAACAAGCATCACTGCCGTTGTAGGAACGGGTGCATCGGGAAATATAGCTGTGACTACTCCAGGTGGTACAGCAACAATAGCTGACTTTTTATTTTTCCCTGCACCAACAATAACCTCCTTCACTCCGTCAAGTGGAGCAACAGGGACATCAATAACAATAACAGGAACTAATTTTACGGGTGCAACGGCTGTAAATTTTGGCGGAGTTCAGGCTTCTTCATTTACGGTTAATTCACCAACAAGTATTACTGCTGTTGTAGGAAATGGAGGACCCGGTAGTATAACAGTGACTACTCCAGGAGGCACGGCAACAATGGCTGGTTTTACATTCATTCCTGCGCCATCAATAACATCATTCACACCAACAAGTGGGAGTGCAGGGACATCAATTACAATAACAGGAACCAATCTTACAGGAGCAACTACTATAAATTTTGGCGGAGTTGTGGCTTCTTCATTTGTTGTTAATTCATCAACAAGTATAACTGCGGTAGTAGGAGCAGGAGCATCAGGCAATGTAAATGTAACTACTCCGGGTGGCACAGCATCAATAGCAGGCTTCACATTTATTCCTCTACCAACAATAACTTCCTTTACTCCGTCAAGTGGAGGAATGGGAACATCAATAACAATAACGGGAAATAATTTTACGGGAACAACAGCTGTAAATTTTGGTGGAGTTGCGGCTTCTTCATTTACGGTTAATTCAGCAACAATTATCACTGCAGTTGTAGGAACCGGCGCATCGGGTAACATAACTATAACAACTCCAGGTGGTACAGTGTCAATAGCTGGCTTTACATTTAATACAGTTACAGGG
>DASTZB010000442.1:0-15277 GCA_035764525.1 Chitinophagaceae bacterium
AGTGGGATCACCTTTAATTGTTCCGATCATGTCAACATAACCATCGCTAAACTGGAATGCATTGTAGTCACCAACAGAAATTATTTTAGCATTCGGATCAGCAGTTTGAAATCCCTGGATAAGATTTGCTAAAGATTCAGCTTGTGCCTTTCTTTTTTGACGAACACGATTTCCATCAACAGGATCATCAACACCATTTAACGAACGAAGATGGTTTACAATTACCGTAAATGCATAGGGGGTTGCACATCCGGGTTTATTAAATGTTGCATTCAAAACAAGTGGCGGCCTGTCATTCAATAATTCCTCCTGACCATTATTTGGATTAATGAAAACATCATTTTTGCCATATTGAATTACGCTAGTAACATTCACTCTTCCAGGTTTAATTAAGAAGCCAACATCAATTCCACCAACATCATTTCCTTCTATTAGATAGGCCTGGTAATTTGGATTTGGCTGGCTTGCCGCAACAGCATCTGTATTTATTTTTGTGGCCAACGTCTGCAACACAGTAAGATTCTCCATTTCAACAATACCAATTACATCAGGGGAACGAAGAACATTTCTTATTGCCAATGAAGCTTTATTTAGGCGATTGGCATAAGCGGCAGCTGTAAGAATTGGTTCGCCGATCAATGGATCATTTACATTATCAAAAAACCTTTCAAGATTAAATGATGCGACAGTTAACTCGTCATTTGTTTGTTGAGGAACTGCTGTAAATGTTAGATTGTTATTTGAAATAACCGGTAATGTACTTGTTGATGGAAGATCAACATCAATTGTATAAGTTCTTCCGGAGTAATCAAGTGGCCCCATAAGATTTGTAAGTACTGCGCCAGCCGCAACATCAATTGCTATTGCACTAAATAACCCTCTGCTTGCAACACCGATCAATTCAGGATTTGCATCCCACCGTGTAACAGTTGCGGGAGCACCTGCAGGTAAAGGATCTGGCAATTGAAGACCTGGTTCACGGAATGGACGGGCAACTCCTGTAATTACTCCATAAAAATATCCGGAACTTGCTGAGGTCGCACTGCTTTCAGTCACCGTTCCATCAGTCGGGCCGACAACAGTGAGAGAATTTACTTTCACTCTCATTCCTTCATATTTCTCTAATTGAAATAACCCGCCATTTGGATCTGTATCACTGCTGCTTAAAACAACTGGTGCAGGCAGTGCATTACCTGTGCTTAAAAGAGTTATTGTAACAAAAGTTAATTCCGTTTGTGATGGACTATTTGGATCTCCTGCAGGAATAAATTCACTTACAGTTCCTGCAACACAAAGTGAATTTCCAACAACGACAGACAATGGAGGAACACCTGCAGTAAAAACAAATATTCCATCTGATGTATTTGTGTTTCCATCGCCAACCGGCATTTGTAAAAAGAAGCCGTTTGTTTTTATTCCTGTTACTATACCACTTGTTGTTACGATAGTTCCATTCAATGGGGATAGATTACCACTGCCTTGAATTTGTGCAATGGTATGTGTCGGCGAGCAATCGTCGTTCAATATTGTTCCAATCCCTTGTCCATCGCCAATCGTGGCGCCAGTTACATTTGTAACATTGACAAAGAATGTTTCATTTGTTTCAGCGTTGCCATCACCATTTATTAAAACTGTAAATGAGTATGATAAATTACCAGCAGGTATTGTTTGTGACGTTAAAGATTTTGCGGTGTAATCACCGGGCGCAATTGCAGTATTATCTGCTGTTCCAATATCAAAACTTACTCCACCAGCACCGGCTGGTGATGATAAGCTTACTGTAAACATTAATGCAGTTGTTCCAGCATTTCCTTCCGAAACTGAGACATCATTCACCGCAAGACTATTGCCTCCGGTACTTGTTGGTGTGATTGCAAAATCATCAACTGAAAGTCCATCATCTGCACCTGCTGCATCAAAGCTTGACCAACGAATATAAAAAGTAGCACCGTTAGGAATTGATAAACCTGTTATCGTAAATGAAATGGCTGTTCTGTTTGCTGCTGCATTTCCATCTAATGCACCAACTGTTCCTGTACTGAGAGGGCCGGAAAAATCAAGATTGTTTACATCAGTCCATGTTCCCGTTGAAAGGCTTGTTGCATCCAAACTGTATTGAAAATCTATTCTGTCGGCTCTGCCTGTCGCACCTAATCTCCACTGCTCACCTGTGTACGCTATTGCAAGTGAAGTAACTGTTCCTCCTGTATTGTTGGTAAATGCAGCACCGATCGTTGGAACAAGACTACCTGATTGAAGACCGCCAAATGCTCTCTCTGTGCTGTTTGCTGCGCCAAAGCTATAAGTGTCGCCGGCATTGCCTGATCCTGTTCCGGCTGTATAGATGGTATTTGCGTTTGTACCTGATTCAACGAATAACCAACCCGCGGGTACTGTACTGGAAGTGCCCGATAACGCAAGTGTATTGAAATCCTGGTTATAAGTTGGACCCGTTAATGAAACCTGCGAATTAGAATTTTGAAAAAGAAACAAAAAAGCGGCTAAAAGGAAAACGTAAATTTTTCTCATGAGCAAGATTGTTTTGGGAGAATAAAAGTAGCCTTAATCTTCTTTTGCTAAATAAAGTGCAGATAAAATATTTATTAACTCTAGTAGTTCTACGATTAAGTTGTTAATCTCCTTGTTTTAAAAGAATTACTCCTTCAAGTCGTTTTAATTTTTTTATTCTGAAGATTTCTTGATAATTTTTTTGAATAAGGATATCTATTTGTTGTGGATTTGCATAAATAAAGTATATAGTTCGCTGATGTTCTTTTACCGACCAATCTATTTTTTCTAAAAACTTTGCCATGATCTCTTTATTGAACGGATTAAAAAGGAAAAAAACTTTATCGTCAGCATTAATTTCGTAATTCAATATATCCTTACAGTAAATATTGAAAGTTGTATGGGGGAATTGAGTTTTTATTTTATTGATGTTTCGTTCGGCTGCTACACAGAGCTCTTTTGCGAAATCTACGCCGGTAATATTTTTGAAACCATAATGAGCTGCAGCTACCATCACTCTTCCTTTTCCGGAGCCAACATCAATTAAACTATTTTCCAACGGAAATAATTTACAAAAGTTTTCGAGCAGATTCTCAAGAATAAAATAATTCAACGCTTCGTATGGGGAACTCTTACTTCTATCACCCTCATCAATAGTAAGGGTGTCGAGGCTTTCAGGCTTTATTGTATTGATATTGTATTTTGGTCCTCTTTTTATTTCATGCCAGGTAATAAAAACGGCCAGTTGCAAATTCCAGTTAAAAGCGACATAAAAAAAATTATATATATAATGAAGAAACTTTTTCACGATTCACTGATTCGGAAATCAATTACACGAAGCTGAAGAGTTTTATTGCCGTTCCATTCATTTTCATCGATCTTAAAAACAACATCAACAGGCTTATTCATTTGAAGTAAAGGATATTTATCAGCTATTTTAAAACCAATGCCTGTGAAGACAGTGTTATTTTGTTTCATAGAAAATTTTATGTGTTCTTCTTTTACGATTTTTGAAAAACCGGTGTTCCATACTTTTTTGGCAACAAAAACAGGACGCAGATTTTCGGGTCCGAACGGTTCCATTTGCTGAAGTATATTATAGAATGGCCATTGAATATCTTTAAAGCTTATTTCTGAATCGATAGCAATTTCAGGTATCAGCAATTCGGGATGAATAGTAGCTGAAACGATTTCTTCAAACTTATTTCTGAAAACGTCGATCTTATCAATTTCCAATGTCAATCCGGCTGCAGCAAAATGTCCGCCATAACCAATTAAATGTTCCCTGCATGCATGAACGGCTTCGTATAAATTAAAACCCGGAACACTACGGGCACTGCCTGCTGCAAATTCACCACTTTGTGTCAATACAATTGTTGGACGATAGTAATGCTCAATCAATCTTGATGCTACGATACCAACAACACCTTTGTGCCAATGTGATCTATAAACAACGGTGGATTTTTTGTCAAGCCAGTCACCATTTTCACTGATCAGCGTTAACGCTTCACCGGTAATATTTCCATCAGCTTCTTTTCTGTCTGTATTATCACTGTGCAGCATTTCGGCGAATTGTAATGCTTCATCATAAGTTTCTGCAATAAACATTTGTACCGCTTTTCTGGCATCATCCATTCTGCCGGCGGCATTTACCCTTGGAGCAATTATAAAAACAAGATTATTAATATGTAGTTTAGTTTTTAAGCCGCTTAAAAAGCTGAGAGCTTTTATTCCATTGTTTGGATATTCATTTGCTTTTTTTAAACCATAATAAGCAAGAATGCGATTCTCGCCAGTCATCGGCACAATATCAGCGGCGATTGCCGTAGCAACAAGATCCAGATTTTCATAAACATCTTCATCGTTTAAATCAAAATGAGGTGCTAATGCAGAAATTAATTTGAATCCAACTCCGCAGCCACATAATTCTTTGTAAGGATACTTACAATCTTTTTGTTTTGGATTTAAAATAGCAATTGCGGGTGGTAATTCGTCATCGGGTAAATGATGATCGCAAACGATAAAGTCGATCCCTAATTGTTTTGCATAAGAAATAAGATCAATTGATTTTATTCCACAATCCAACGAAATAATTAAAGTAAATCCATTTTCTTTTGCATGATCAATACCTGCTTTACTTACACCATAGCCTTCGCGATAACGATGGGGGATATAAAAATCGAGAGGGGCATGAATTTTTTTCAGGAAGTGATACATGCAGGCAACAGAAGTTGTTCCGTCTACATCATAATCACCAAATACTAATATCTTCTCTTTATTACTTATAGCACTGATAATTCTTTCAACTGCTTTATCCATGTCTTTCATTAGCCACGGATCATGAAGATCTGTCAATTCAGGACGGAAATACTTTTTTGACTTCTCAAAAGTTTCAATACCTCTTTGTACAAGAATGTTACAAATGACAGGAGAAATTTTAAGAGATTGCTGAAGCAAGTCAGACTTCTGCATATCTGCAGTCAGTATTTTCCATCTTTTTTGCATCTTTAAATTTAACCCTTAATATTTTCTATTGATCACAAAATTGATCAGGTCTTCAAGTCCTTTTCTTGAATCGTTATCCGGGAATTGATAAAGAATATTTTTTGCTTGCACGTAAAATTCGTTCATTTTATCGGCAGCATATTGAATTCCTCCGGATTTGGTAACAATGTCTGCCACCTTTTTTACCTGCGCAGCATCAGTGTTTTTATTTTTTATGATATAAATAATTTCCCGGCGGGTTTCTTTGTCACAATTTTTCAAAGTATAAATAAGAGGCAGTGTTAATTTTTTTTCTTTGATATCATTGCCAGTCGGCTTACCTATTTTATCACTTGCATAATCAAACAGGTCATCTTTTATCTGGAAAGCCATACCAACATACTCACCAAATGCTCTCATTTTTTCTGTTTTTTCTTCATCGTTAGAAGATGACCATGCCCCGGCGGCACAGGCTGATGCAAGTAATGAAGCCGTTTTACTTCGAATAATATCATAGTAAACATCTTCCTGGATGTTGAGTGTTCTTGTCTTTTCTAATTGAAGTAATTCACCTTCACTTATTTTTCTTACTGCATCAGATATTAAATGAAGTATTTTATAATCATTATTTTCTAACGTAAGCAAGAGTCCCTTTGCAAAAAGATAATCACCGATAAGAACGGAAGCTTTGGTTTTCCACAAGGCATAAACTGAAAAAAAGCCCCTTCTTTCGTTTGCATCATCTACTACATCATCATGAACGAGTGTTGCTGTGTGAAGTATTTCAACAAATGAAGCAGCCCGATATGTGCTTTCAGTAATTCCACCGCAAAGCCGGGCAGACAGCAATACAAACATCGGGCGCAGTTGTTTGCCCTTTCTTTTTACAACATACCGCATGATACGATCCAAAAGAGGTGCCCTGCTTTTTGCAGCCTCCTTAAACCTATCTTCAAAGGTCTTAAGTTCATTTTCGATCAATGCAGTTGGTAATTTCATTTTATTAACGCAGGGCAATATACGCATCAAAAAAATATCGCGGCAAGCTATGGGCATATTCCCCAACCAGGTTTTCTGTAGAACAAATTCCACAATGATTTTCAGCTAAATAAATCACATAAAAATTTGGTTTTTAACCATCAAGTTATATTTTTGCTTGTAATTTTGGACACTCGTATTCTCTTTATCAAAAACTAACTCTCAAGTTATGGCAAGCAAAAAGTACATTTTACTAGCTGGCATTATATGTCTGCTGGCATCCGGAAGTTATGCACAGGTAGGCGCAAGCTATGATGTAAAAGATTCTTCCCTTATCCCTTCGAAAAGAATGCCTCAGCATTCTGAATTTTTAAATGGAACTTATAATTTTCCAGCTAAACCAAGAAACCAATGGGAAATTGGATTAAAGCTCGGGGCGTTCACTATAAGTGGTGATGTTCCTTCTGTTTTTCCTACTCTTGGTGTTGGAGCACATGTTAGAAAGGCATTTGGATATGTATTCTCAATGCGGCTTGAATACCTGTATGGAACCGCAAAAGGCTTAAGTTGGAACCCAACGAATTTTTATGGACGGAATACGGGTTGGATCCCACCAGGCACGGCTCCCAAATATTCAACTCCTTTACTTAATGTGGGATCAACGACAGGTCAGCCGACTTATTTAGTTGCAGGGACGGGAACATTGTTTACAGCTACCACACCCATAGATAATGTGTACTATAATTATAAGACAAAAGCACACGACCTTTCGTTAGAGGGTGTGTTTACTCTTAATAATATTCGTTTTCATAAAGCAAAAACAGGCTTTAATATCTATGGTTTTGGAGGAATTGGTGCAACTATTTATGAAGCAAA
This sequence comes from Chitinophagaceae bacterium, assembly GCA_035764525.1. Lineage (GTDB taxonomy): Bacteria > Bacteroidota > Bacteroidia > Chitinophagales > Chitinophagaceae > VBAS01. The sequence continues at coordinate 6,847 of DASTZB010000442.1, forward strand.
TATTAACGCTGTAGATGGTGATGCTTATTCCTCAGGGACATCTTATGCAAGTAAATTTAATTCGCTTGCAAGCTCTCAAGCTTCTGTCTACAAAAATAGAAAAGACATAAGAAAGGAATTGAAGGATAATATTCTGGATGATTCATATGAAACACTTGCCGAAACTGAAGGAGGTATCAGAAGACCAAAGTTGTTTGGAATGACCCTGAAACCTTCCGGTACTGTAGGTGTTGGAATTGCGTTTAAGTTGAGTAATAAACTCAACCTGGCAATTGAAGACAGGCACACCTTAGTGAAAACTGACTTACTTGATGGTCAACGCTGGCAGGAGCATGGTGTTGGTGATCCGGTGCTTACTCCTGATTATGATTCATATAACTATGCAAGCATTGGTCTCAATATTAACTTGGGTGCTAAAGCAGTAGAACCACTTTGGTGGCTGAATCCTCTTGATTATGCATACAGTGAGATCCGAAATCCACGTTTGATGCGCTTGCCAAAACCAGTTTTACCTGATAGCGATCTTGACGGTGTAACTGACCAGTTTGACCAGGAACAAACTCCGGAAGGCTGTCCGGTTGACACACATGGTGTAACCCGCGATACTGACGGTGACGGCGTTCCTGATTGTAAAGATAAAGAGCTTATTACTCCTACATATTGCCAGCCAGTTGATGCTGATGGTATTGGTAAATGTCCTTGCGATACAACTTGTGTTGGTAAAGGTGGGGTGGCTCCTGTAAGTTGTTCTCAATTACTGGGCGCATTGCCAAGCGTAAGTTTTGCAAAGAACTCAGTGAAATTGAGTGATGACGCGAAGAGATTACTGGCAGTAGTTGCTGATCGTATGCGTAACTCTCCAGGTTGCAACGTAGTAGTAACCGGATATTGCGCAGGAAATAAAGTTGAGCAACAAAGAAGCTGGGATAGAGTAAATGCAATTATCAACTACCTGATCGAGAAAGAAGGTGTTAGCGGGGATCGTCTAATCTTCAAATACGGTGAAGAAGGTGGCGATTGCGATACAGTTGATATTCGTGCCGCAAATGAAGGTGAAGAAGGACCAAATACTGTTCCTGCTCCTCATCCAAATCTTAGAAAAAATTAAGAACGAGTTCTTGATAAAGAAAGACTCCTGATTTTCGGGGGTCTTTTTCTTTTTTGAGACTTCATAGTGCAAAACGAACAGTTTTTCAAGGATGGAATTTTTATGAATCTGGACAACTTTATACACATCCGCCGCCGACAACAGTATTATAATAACCTTAACCACATTATGTTGGCGTCAATTAATTTTTAGAGCAGATTTGCGGGATTAAAACTATCTTTGCCCACTTTTTATGAGAGTTATCCTTTTGATTATTATAGTCGGTTTGGTCAGCGGTTGCGGTGGAATCAATAAGATTTTGAAGAACAAGGACCCTGAATATAAGCTGCGCATGGCGGAGCAATACTTTGTAAAAAAGAAATACAATTATGCCCAGTCCCTATACGAAGATGTAATGCCAAATTTTAAGGGAACGGCCATTTTTGAGGATATGTATTATAAATATGCTTATTGTGCCTATTACCAAAAAGATTATTTGAACGCAGAAAATCTCTTCAAAAATTTTCTTGAAGCTTTTCCTAATAGCTCCAAAGCCGAAGAGCTTGATTATATGAGGGCCTATTGTTATTATAAAATGTCACCAAAGACCCCGTTAGATCAAAGTAATACAATAAAGGCGATGGGGATGTTACAGACCTTTATTAATACACACCCCGGCTCTCCACGAAATAAGGAAGCTAATGAGTTAATCGATATTTGTCGAGTAAAATTGGAGGAAAAAGAAAGGCTTGCAGCACGATTATATTACGATCTCGGTCAGTTTAGAGCGGCTGGGGTTGCATATACAACTTTACTCAATGATTTTCCAGACTCAGACCAGAGTGATGAATATAAGCTAATGGTTATAAAATCTTATTATAAATTTGCAGAACTGAGTGTTGATGAAAGAAAGGTGGAACGGTATGAGCAGGTAATAACCGAGTGTAATGATTTTATGGACCGTTTTCCCGACAGTAAATTGGTAAAAGAGGTTGAACGCTATATTTTGTTAACAAATAATAACATTAAAAAAGTATAAATAATGAGCAAACTAAGACGCCAACTTAGTGTTGGTACCAGCAACATAGTTGAAACAAAGAACCTGAACGACATTAAGGAGAAAACAGGCAATTTGTATGAATCTATTTCTATTATTGGAAAAAGAGCTAACCAGATCAATATTTCTTTAAAAGAAGAATTGCATAACAAACTGGAAGAGTTTGCAAGCCATACCGATAGTCTTGAGGAAATACATGAAAACAAGGAGCAGATCGAAATCTCAAGGGCTTATGAGAGAATGCCGAACCCGGCTTTGCTGGCTACCCAGGAGTTTATGGAGGACAAAGTTTATTTCCGTAAAGGGGAAGATGAGCTTTTTAGTTAATAAACCGACAGTTTAGGTCCTTTTAATAAATTATTTCAGCGTCCCATTTACGGGACGCTTTTTGTTTCTGATAGTTAGTTTTAATTTTATAAGCAAAATGTTGAAGGACAAAAAAATACTGCTTGGAATTACCGGAAGCATAGCCGCTTATAAATCTGCATTTCTTGTTCGGCTATTTGTAAAAGCAGGTGCTGAAGTAAAAGTGATCATGACCCCATCTTCAACTGATTTTATTTCGAAACTAACTCTTTCAACTCTTTCAAAGAATAAGGTATTGGTCGATTTGTTTGATGAAGAGTCATGGGCCAATCATGTTATGCTCGGTAGGTGGGCTGATATAATGTTGATAGCGCCGTTGAGTTGTAATACACTTTCAAAAATGGCTCATGGACAATGTGATAATTTATTGCTTGCGGTTTATTTATCTGCCATCTGTCCTGTTGTTGTGGCCCCGGCAATGGATGAAGATATGTGGCATCATCAATCAACCGAAGAAAATATAAGGAAGCTATTAGAATTTGGGAATAAGATAATTCCTGTTGATAAAGGAGAACTTGCAAGCGGATTGGTCGGAGATGGTCGTATGGCTGAACCGGAAGTCATTGTAAAATTTATTGAAAATAGTTTTCATGTTTCTAAGTCATTATTTGGAAAAAAAGCATTTGTTTCTGCCGGTCCGACATACGAGCCGCTTGATCCGGTTCGTTTTATTGGTAATCATTCATCAGGTAAAATGGGATTAGCAATTGCGGAAGAATTATATGCCCGTGGGGCAGATGTTACATTGATCATGGGGCCATCGTCAATTAATTTGCCAGCGAATGGAATTCGATCTGTAAGAGTTAATACGGCCGAGGAAATGTATAATGCGTGTACCAAACAATTTGATAAATCAGATATTGGTATCATGGCAGCAGCTGTTGCTGATTATACCCCGGTAGAAGTGGCTGCGAATAAAATTAAGAAAACGAGCGGCGAGTTTATTGTTGAATTAAAAAAAACAAAGGATATTCTGAAAAGCCTTGGTGAAAAGAAATCTTCGAAACAAATACTGGTAGGGTTTGCATTGGAGACAAATAATGAACGGGAATACGCACTGGGAAAATTAAAAAATAAAAATGCAGACATGGTTGTAATGAATTCATTAAATGATAAGGGATCTGGTTTCGGTACGGATACAAATAAAATCACCATCTTTGATAAAAGCGGTAAAGAGTTTAACTATGACCTTATATCGAAAAAAGAGGCAGCTAAAAATATTGTTGACACCATTATTCAGTTATACTATGCTTAAAAAAATAACGCTCCTCGTAACTTTTTGCATTATCTATTTGTTTGGACAGTCTCAGGAGATACAGGCACGATTAACGGTGAATGTGAATAAGGACAAAGTGCCCACAACGGTCGACCGGAAAATTTTCCAGACACTCCAGGCCGGGCTTACAAATTTTGTTAACAACAGGAAATGGACCAGTGATGTTTTTCAAACATCTGAGAGGATACAATGCAATTTCCTTCTTAATATTGATGGTGTTCTTGGTGCGAATGTGTATCGTGCAACACTAACTGTTCAAGCTGCCCGGCCTGCATATAATTCCACCTATCAATGCCCGCTGATAAATTATATGGACGAAAGCGTAGTGTTTCGTTATGTTGAATTTCAGCCCATAGAATTTAATGAAAATCGAATTCAGGGAAGTGATGCATTAGTGGCAAATTTAACCGCTGTATTTGCATATTGGGTAAATATTATTCTTGGATTTGATTATGATTCTTTTTCTTTACGCGGCGGCGATCCTTATTTTATCAAAGCTCAAAATATTGTGAACAATGCACCAGAGGCAAGTGAAATTTCAGGATGGAAAAATTATGAAACCCAACGTAATCGCTACTGGCTTGCGGAAAATTTGAATAATAACAGGTTTGCGCTTTTTCATGATGCTGTTTATCTATATTATCGGAATGGAATGGACCTGTTGTATGATAATGAAGTGGAAGCAAGAAATGGTGTTTTAAATTGTCTTAATTTTCTATCAACTGTAAATCAGGAAAACCCAAATTCAATGATCATGCAATTCTTTTTCCAGGGAAAAAGTAATGAGCTGGTAAAAGTTTTCAGCAAAGCCAAAAAGGATGTAAAAGACAGGGCCCTAACTCACTTACTGAAATTGGATGTAACTAATGCCCGCATTTATAATGATCTGAAATGAGATTTTTTCTTTTTATAATTCTTATCATTTTAACCTTTGGATGTATTCAGGATAAAAAGATACCAAAGGATGTATTACCCCAAAATGAAATGCGTAAGATAATGTGGGACCTGATGCGTGCAGACGCTTATGTGTCTACTTTTATTATGAAAGACAGCGCTAAGGACCAAAAGACAGAAAGTGCCATACTGTATGAAAAAATATTTGACATCCACTCTACTACAAGGGAAGACTTCCAAAAAAGTCTTTCATTTTATGAAAGCAGACCTGATCTTTTTAAAGCAATAAGCGATTCCTTGCGGACTGATGAAAGAAAAGCTCAACAATACCCAAGTGAAAAAAAACCTGAGCTGGATACCACACACAGAAAAATGAAACTCAATAAAAAGCTGATCGAAAAGAAACCATAGTTTTACTTCCTCGTATTTTTGTTTAATAAATTTTCCGTATGAATAAAATTGTAAGTGGAGCTGATGAAGCAATACACGATATTAATAATGGCGCTACTATAATGCTGGGCGGATTTGGACTCTGTGGTATTCCGGAAAATTGCATTAATGCTTTGAAACGTAAAGGTTGTACTGGACTTACATGCATTTCCAACAACGCTGGTGTTGATGATTTTGGATTGGGATTGTTACTTAAAACAAGACAAATAAAAAAGATGCTCAGCTCATATGTTGGGGAAAATGAAGAATTTGAGAGACAATTATTAAGCGGCGAACTTGAGGTAGAGCTGATACCACAAGGAACACTAGCAACGAGGATACAGATGACCGGTATGGGGATTCCGGCTTTTTTTACCCCCGCAGGTTTCGGAACCGAGATAGCAATGGGAAAGGAAGTAAAGGAATTTAATGGTAAAATGTATTTGATGGAGCATGCGCTTCATGCTGATTTTGCAATTGTGAAAGCATGGAAAGGAGATAGGCTCGGCAACCTGGTATTTAGGAAAACAACTAGAAACTTTTCAACATCAATGGCAAAAGCCGGGACGATTACGATTGCTGAAGTTGAACAGTTGGTAGAACCGGGAGAATTAGATCCCGATCATATACACCTGGCAGGAATTTATGTACATCGAATTTTCCAGGGAAATAATTATGAAAAAAGAATTGAAAGAAAAACTGTCCAAATTAAAAATTGATCAAGCAAAAAATTATGGCTATTGATAAATATGGAATTGCAAAAAGGATTGCGCAAGAGTTAAAAGACGGCATGTACGTAAATCTTGGTATTGGTATCCCAACGCTTGTTGCAAATTTTATTCCGAATGGAATAAGCATAATGCTGCAAAGTGAGAATGGAATGCTTGGCATGGGACCTTACCCTACTGAAGAAAAAATTGATGCTGATCTTATTAATGCTGGAAAAGAGACGGTAACAATTTTACCTGGCGGCGCTTTTTTTGACAGCGCTGAAAGTTTTGGTATGATTCGAGCGGGCAAGGTTGATCTAACAGTCTTAGGAGCAATGGAAGTAAGTGAGAATGGAGATATAGCAAATTGGAAAATTCCTGGTAAGATGGTAAAAGGAATGGGTGGCGCAATGGACCTGGTTGCAAGTGCCCGAAATATTATTGTGGCAATGATGCATACAAATCCAAAAGGCGAGTCAAAATTATTACCTGCATGTCAATTACCTCTTACAGGAGTAAAATGCGTTAAAAAAATTGTCACTGATTTGGCAGTCCTTGATGTTACTTCAAATGGATTTAAATTATTGGAAAGGGCTCCCGGTGTTACTGTTGATGAAATAAGATCTAAAACCGCGGGTAAATTAATTATAGAAGGCGAAATTCCTGAAATGAAAATTTGAGTAGGGCTGATGAGTTAATCTACCAGATTATTTTTAACTGCAAAGAATACAAGGCCAGCTGTATTCCGGCTTCCAAATCTTTCCATTAATCTGTCTTTGATCGCTTCTACCGTTCTTGCGCTAATCTCCATTTTTTGTGCAATTTCCTGTGCGGTAAACTCCATACAGATATAGCGAAGCACATCTCTTTCCTTATCATTCAAAGTAATTTCACTGTTCAATGAAGGAACGACTTTCTGACGGGCATGTGAACGTTTTAATAAGATACGATTAACAAAATTATTCAGGTAATAACCTTTTTCGAATACATCCATTATAGCTCTTCTTATTTCCTGGGGCTCCGCATTTTTGAGCAAGTAACCATTTGCTCCATTTTCCATCATGTGATATACGAACCTTTCATCTTCGTACATGGTCAACACAACAATTTTTATATGGGGATATTGCTTACTTATAATTTTAGTTGCTTCCATTCCATCTTTGCCGGGCATGCGAAGATCCATCAATATTACATCTGGCTCATTACCAGGAATTCCTTTTATTAACTCTTCGCCATTTTCGGCTTCCAACACGAATTTTATATTAGTGTAAGGGCGGAGTGAAAGAATAACTCCTTTCCGGAATATTTTGTGATCATCGGCAATAGCTACTTTAATAATTCCCATAGTTATCAGATTGCACCAAAATTATTAATTAATTCAAAGGCGGGAACGGATAAATAAATTTTGAATACAGTTTTACGAACTGTATGGGTCATCTTTGGGCACTTCAATTGTTACTTTATAATATGTTTGAGAAATATCTTTTTCAAAAAGAATTTCTCCCTGGAGCAGGCGAATGCGGCTGCCAATATTTTTTAAGCCCAACCCGATATTACTTTTATTCAATTTTTCGAAATCAGATTGTACAATACCGCGACCGTCATGGTGGATACGGAGATAAAACTTATCAGCATGCACATTCTGCGTTAGGTGGATAAAACTGGAATTACTATGCTTAAGAATATTATTGATAAGTTCCTGAACAATACGGAAAACAAGCAATTCCTTTTCCGGCTTTAGCCTGTCTTTGTAATCATGAAAACGTTGGCTGGCATTTACAGTGCCGCTGCCACTGATCTTTTGAAACAGATCATTAATTGCTGATTCCAGCCCAAAGTTTTTAAGCGTGGGCGGCATCAGGTCATGACTTATGTTTCTTATCAATTGTATGGTGTCGTCAATGATCTGTCTTGCCTGGAAAATACTTTGAAGCTGGTTTACTTTATCCTGGTTTACGAGATTCTCATTTAAATACAGTCTTGCAGTAGCTAATAAGGGACCAGCGTCATCATGCAGATCTGCAGCCAGGCGTTGACGTTCTTCTTCCTGCATTTTAATAGAAGCATTGAGCATCATTTTTTGCTGATCTATCTCCAGCTGCTGAAGCTTTTGCTGGAAACGCTGTACCCTGCGTTGATGCATGATAATAAATACCACAAGCCCAATAGTAAGAACAAGCATCCCGATAGTTCCAAGGAACAATGCTGTAGTAGTTGATGAATTTGTGGCTTGTAGTAAGAACATAAGTTGATAATAATAGTTGGTTGGTGGATCAGATCATGTCAAGATTCGGAATGTTTTTAGGATGATTATTTATTTTATTGACTGGAAATTTTTGTAGTATAATCATTGCGATTCCAAACAAGATATTCTTTATTGTTTCCGCTACATATGTCAGGTCAGCAAGTTTTTCATATTCTTTTGAATCTAAATTATTTACTAACATATAATAAAAAAATGACCCTCCGAGATAAATGAGAATTCCAACTGAAAGCCAGAAACAATAATGGTTATATATAAAAGTACTTTTTACATTTTTTGAGAAATCGTAAAAGAAGAAGAATATATAAATAAAGATCAGAATTGTCTCTATTGCTATTGGAATACTATC
>DASTZB010000443.1:0-14609 GCA_035764525.1 Chitinophagaceae bacterium
TGATCTTTTATCCAATTTTCATTTTCCCCCATTTCATTCGCCATCATTTGGGCGATCAATGGCGCTGATTCAATCGCGGCTTTTGCATCAAGCAATAAGGCTCTTGTTCTTCTTGCCAATGCGTCTTCCACTGTCATGCACATTTCATTTTGTACTGCCCATATAATTTCTGCTTTGATATATGGTAACGACGGATAGATCTTTTCAGAAAGTGAATTATCATTTTTGATCAAATTAGTAATAGTATCTTCATCAGCCCCATAATAATATAATGGCGCTGCGTAATTATTGGTTTCTTTATAACCATGTATGTGAAGATTCTTCGTTACACATTCTTTTTCGCTCATACCTGCTTTATGTATGGCGATCTCCATTACATCTTCAGCCATCTTTCTATATGTGGTCCACTTACCGCCTGTTATGGATATTAATTCTGAGTCAGAAACAGCAATATGATGATCTCTTGAAATAGCAGAAGTAATTTTAGAATTGCTTTTTACCAATGGCCTTAGCCCTGCAAACACACTGCGAATATCATTATAGGAAGGATCTTTTTTTAAATAGCGATGAATATGCTGCATTACAAATTCTATTTCTTCTTTCATCGCAATCGGCTCTTCACTTGCTGATGATACAGGTGTATCTGTTGTGCCAACAATTATTTTATTATGCCAGGGCACTGCAAATAACACACGGCCATCATCGGTTCTTGGGATCATAATGGCCGTATCAGACAAAAGAAATTCTTTATCAAAAACGAGATGAATGCCCTGGCTGTGAGAGATCAAAGGCTCTGCATTCTTATTATCCAATTTTGCAATGCTGTCAGAGAAAATTCCTGTTGCATTGATCACAGCTTTCGCTCTTATCTCGTATGCTGAGCCTTGCGAAGTATCTTTCAACATATCTTTTGCAATTACGCCGCAAACTTTTCCATTTTCTTTTATCAATCCTTCCACACTCATATAATTAATGACAGCTGCACCATGATCAGCGGCTGTTATTGCAAGATGAATAGCCAGTCTCGCATCGTCAAATTGGCCATCATGATAAAGAACACCTCCACGCAGACCTTCCTGATCAAGATTTGGAGCTAATGCCAGCGTTTCTTCTTTATTTAATAATTGCGAGGGACCTAATCCTAAACTCCCCGCCATCCAATCATATACCTTCAAGCCAACTCCGTAAAAAGGATTCTCCCACCATTTGTAATTTGGAATAACGAAGGATTGATTTTTTACCAGGTGCGGTGCATTCTTTTTCAGCAGGCCTCTTTCTTTCAATGCCTCCATTACGAGTTTTATATTTCCCTGTTGTAAATAGCGTACGCCGCCATGTACCAATTTGGTACTCCGTGATGAAGTACCTTTTGCAAAATCATATTTCTCCAGCAAAACAGTTTTACATCCTCTTGAGGCGGCATCAACAGCAATACCCAAACCTGTGGCGCCGCCACCGATGATGCAGATATCGAATTCTCTTACAGAATCAAGCTTTGCTATTTGTTCTTGTCTCTTCAATTTTCTTTAAGGAATTTTTATCTTTCAAACCTGTGGAAACCATTAAAGGAGCTAACCTAATAGTTCGCCCATGATATAGCCGCACGCACAGCTCTTTTCCACCCGCTTATTAAATCTGCTCTTTTTTCTTCATTCATTGAAGGAGAAAATTCTCTGTCAACCTGCCATTGTTTTTGTATTTCATCAATATTTTTCCAAAAGCCAACCGCAAGACCTGCCAGGTATGCGGCTCCCAATGCAGTCGTCTCCGTAATCTTTGGGCGAATGACTTTTGTGCTAAGTATATTACTCTGAAATTGCATTAATGAATTATTAATAGTAGCGCCACCGTCCACTCTTAATTCTGCAATAGATATATCTGCGTCTGCTTCCATTGCTTTTAATACGTCGTAGGTTTGATAAGCGATGCTGTCAATCGAAGCTCTTGCAATATGTGCTTTACCGCTCCCTCTTGTCAATCCAAAAATACTTCCACGTGCATGCTGGTTCCAATGTGGTGTGCCAAGCCCGGCAAATGCAGGCACAATATAAACTCCTTCGCTATCGAGGACAGTGGCCGCAAGTGCTTCCACTTCTTGAGATGTGCGAATTATTTTTAGGCTATCCCTTAACCATTGCACAACCGCGCCGGCTATAAATACACTTCCTTCCAATGCATACTCCGTTTTACCATCTATCTGCCATGCGATCGTTGTCAACAAATTATTTTTTGAGGCAATTGCTTTTGCCCCGGTATTCATCAGCATAAAACAACCGGTACCATAGGTATTCTTCACCATGCCCGGCGATGTGCACATTTGACCAAACAAGGCGGCCTGCTGATCGCCTGCAATACCTGCTATAGGTAGTTTTATTTCGGGAACTGCGCTTGCGGTAGTGCCATAAATTTTACTTGAGGCTTTTACCTCTGGTAAAACCGATGGCGGAATATTAAAGAGTTTCAGCAGATCTTCATCCCATTGGCAAGTATGAATATTTAGCAACATTGTTCTTGATGCATTGGAAACATCAGTGACATGAATATTGCCACCGCTAAGTTTCCAGACAAGCCAGCTATCAATTGTTCCAAATGCCAGTTCACCTTTATCGGCTTTCGCTCTTGCACCACTTACATTATCTAGTATCCATTTCAGTTTTGTTGCAGAGAAATAAGCATCGATCACCAACCCTGTTTTTTGCTGGATCATATTTGCATGACCAGCTGATTTCAATTCATCACAATAGGCGGCAGTTCTCCTGTCCTGCCATACAATAGCATAATAAATTGGTTTTCCCGTACTGCGTTCCCACACTACTGTCGTCTCGCGTTGATTCGTAATGCCAATGCCAGCCACTTGTTTCATGGTGATATTGGCTTTTGCCACCGCTTCAGCCATTGTGCCGTATTGTGTGCTCCATATTTCTTCTGCGTCATGCTCTACCCAACCAGGTTGTGGAAATATTTGTTTGAATTCTTTTTGTGCAACGCTAATAATATTGCCTTGCTTATCAAAAATAACGCTGCGGCTGCTCGTAGTGCCCTGGTCGAGTGCAAGAATGTAATGTGAAGGCATGATAAAAAATTAAAAGTCAAAAGTTAAAAGTCAAAAAGGAAGGTAGTAAAAAGTTGAATAGAATAGTTGCAGTGCAAGAGTGCGACTCAAGTAAAGTGAAATAGGATTAATTCAGCTGGCTACATAAAAATCATAAGTAATAGCATTACCTGCCCGCAATGGAAAGACAATTCAGTACATTCGTAGTCGAATCGCATTTTTAAAAACAAGGAATGCCAGATATTCAACCAAAAAGAAAAAGCGGAATTAAAAAGATACTAAGATGGGGGCTTATTATTTGTATAGTAGCGCTCGGTGTTATTATTTGGTGGAAATATTATTTTGTATTTGGCGAAGGAGTAAAATCAGGAGAATTGAATTATGTGGTGAAAAAGGGAAACATTTTTAAAACCTATGAGGGTAAATTGATACAATCCGGTTTTCGTTCAAAAACAGCCGGTTCTATACAGTCTTATGAATTTGAATTTTCAGTAGTGAATGATAGCATTGCCAATATGCTGATGAATAATAGCGGTAATTATTTTGACCTGCATTATAGAGAATATAAAGGGGCTCTTCCCTGGAGAGGATATAGCGCATTTATAGTAGATAAGATTGTTTCCATGAAGCCTGTGGCTAAATGAACGATCATCCCCGTTCATTAGAACGCTAGCCTGAAGCTTCCATACACTCCAAATCGCCTGTTGCGTTCTTTAGGAAGAGGCGTTGGTAATACCCGCCAGATAAAATCCAATCGCAGCACTTTAAAAATGTTATCAATGCCGGTTCCCAACTCGAGATAGGTTCTTCCATCCAGGGTTTCAAAATCATAACCGGGTTTAAAGTTGAGCGCCTTATTTGCTTCACTCAGGCTGCCCCAAAGTGTTTTAATAGTATAAAACTGCCTGAACTTAAGTTTTGGAAGAAAACGGAATAGCCCATTGCCAATATTATGCTCAAAAGTGATGCCCGCATACTTATCATGAATAAATTCATATTTATTCATCATGCTGAACGCATATTTATTGTAATAATACAATTCATTACCGGGCGCAATATCCAACGAAGTGTAGGGCACGGTTCCAAAAGTTTTTCCTGCGGCCACCAAAAACTCAATACTGCCGAAAGGAGGTAGTTTGATAAAATCCCTGATGCTTCCGGAAACTTTTGTGTAGTGATAAGCACTTTTCCCCACACCCGGAATGCCTTGTGTGATCCTTATTTCAGGAATTGGATAGGGACTGCCTAAGCTGGAACGAAAGAAATGGGATTCCAGGAATCTTTCAAGATAAGCGAACCGTAGTCTCAAAGAAACTTCAAATGTAGTCAGCGGTTGTCCGCTTTCAACAGCAAATGAATCTTTGGGTGGAATGTTTTGCAATGGCTCAAAATCCTTATGGAGCAATTCAATCAATCCGGAAAAACCCGCTTTGGTTTCATGGAAGAATTCAAATCGTTTTTCTTCAATTTTCATAAACTTAACAGGAATCCCGGTTTTGCGGACGGCGAGAGTAAAAATATTATCACTGGTTACTTCACCATAATAATACTGTCCAAAATCAAGGTCTTTTGTATACGAGCCATAGAGATAAGTGCGGGGATGTTTTGCGGGCAAATAAAATACTTCCGCTTTGCCTTTCAGTTTCTGATCTTTAAAACCATAAGCAAGATATGTGTGCAACCAGAACTTTTTGCTAAACTTTTTATTAGTTCCGAGATCAAAGCGTATTCTGAAGCCTTCCCAAGCATTTGAACTGACCCAATTGTACCAGGGTCCTATTTCATAATTACCTATATTATGATAGCCGGTTCCAATAAAGTAAAGAGTATTGGTAAACTTTTTAAATTCCGGGGCATTGGTAAGTGTATCGATCATCTTAATTATGCCTTTTTCATTTTTTGATAATTCTTCATGTCTTACAGTAGCCCAATATTCTTTTCCTTTTTCAGCAGCACCGGGTAATGTTATTATTTCTTCAATTAGTTTGTTTTTATTTAATTCGTTTACTACGGAGGAATCATTTATCACAATATTTTTATAAGTAGTGGTTTTGCGTCCTATGAATCCGAGGTTTTGCTTGCCCATTGGAGTGAGGTCAGCCACAAATTTATCTTTTGCTAAAAACCATGTTGTAGAGTCATCGAGTAAACGATACTCCTGGATAAGACTTAGCGTTTCCAAAAAATTCACATTAGCATCTTTTCCAAGGCGCAGGTTCATTTTTTGAATAGCATAGGTACCCGCATGCACCCAGCAGTCACCTTCAAAAGTATTTTCGCCCCTTCTCTTTGGGGTAAACACAAGATGATAGTAGCGGTTTTGATTTACTACCTGTGTATCTATCACCCGGTAATTGTAATAGGCATCACCATTGTCGCTCGCAGGGCTTACAAACTGTTTGTCCATTACAGGAATAAAATTTCCGTACACACTTACATTCTGGTCCATGTTTCCCAGGAATGGTATCACACTTTCGTTTTTTACTCCGGTTATATTTACAGCTCTTATTACTTCTCTTCTTCTTAGCGGTTTCGGTTGGTAGTAATAATCAGAAAGTGTTTCGGTAAGGTAAGTAGGTAAATAGGGCGGACCTTCTGTGGTATCAATGCTGCTGTTAATAATGTCAGTGACCGGCTTTAAAGGTTTGAATTTAGAGACTTTTTGAAAATCGAAATTCTTGATATCCAGCTCAAGCTTGTTATATACTTCGTAAGAAAAATTTTTGAATTGGAATTTGTCATTGCGTGACTTGTTCTGAACAATTTTTCTCCAGAGAAATAATCCCTTATTTACTTTGGTTTTTACCTGGGCGCCTTCATTAAAAGTTCCCCTTTCCAAAATAATTTCTATAATGATCGAATCACGGTCCGCTGGAATAAATAATTTGTAAGGCTGGTATCCTACGCAGCTGATCTCTAATGTATCCGAAGGCCATTGAGCCAGGCTAAACTCAAATGTGCCGGATGAATCCGATAGCTTACCAACAGTAGAATTTATAAATTGTAAAGATGCAAAAGGAACAGGCTCTTCACTATGAGCATCTTTTACAACTCCGGCGAGGACTTTCTGCTGGGAAAGGGCAAACATGCCCGGCAAAAAAAGAAATATCAAAAAGATGTACAGACTGCGAATTTTCATCATCAGCTTACAAATTTAAGAAACGGACACCTGAAGGCGGTGTTTTAGGCCATTTTAAAGTCAGGTAGCTGGCAAAAAGATTTGGAATTATGACTTCTGCGTATTTACTTTGTAATTCAAAGTGCTTTTTATGAACGAACAAAACCAACAATCTCTCGATACTCTCCAGGACATAAAACGTATGATGGAACGGTCATCCCGTTTCATTTCATTAAGCGGATTGAGCGGCCTTGCAGCGGGAATTTGTGCTTTGGTTGGGGCATGGTTTGCACGTAACGAGTTTAAGCCTTATTATAAGAACTATGATTATCGTGGCGGCTATGCGGCAGATGATTTTCGTGATTTGAAATTTCGTTTACTTGTTATAGCGGTTGGGGTATTGGCTGCAGCATTGGTTTCTGCATTTTGTTTTACGTGGAGAAAGGCAAGGCATAATAAATTACCCGTTTGGGATCTTACAGCAAAGCGGCTCACAATAAATATGCTGATCCCATTGGTGGCAGGCGGCTTATTTATTATGGCAATGTATCAATATAATGACTGGAAATTTATAGCACCGGCCTGTCTTATCTTTTATGGGCTGGCTTTAGTAAATGCGAGTAAATACACACTTACTGATGTTCGATATTTGGGTCTCTTGCAGATATTACTTGGGCTGGTGAGCACCCAGTTTGTGGGATATGGTCTTTATTTTTGGGCAGCGGGGTTTGGGGTGTTGCATATTATTTATGGTTTTGTGATGTGGTGGAAGTATGAAAGAAACACTTAAAGATTAACTGTTAAAAACTTAAAGTTGAAGAACCCAATAATTGGTTTAAATAAGATTTTTGATAACCGTATCCGCCTCGGCATTATGAGTGTGCTGATGGTGAATGAGGAGATAAATTTCAATGATCTGAAACAAATGCTGGAAGTGACTGACGGGAATCTCGCCACTCATTTATTAAACCTGGAGGAAAACGGATTTTTAAAAATTAAAAAAGGATTTGTGGGTAAAAAGACAAATACCACCTATTCGGTAACAAAAGCGGGAGAAAAAGCATTTACCGATCATATTGCGGCCTTGGAAAATATGATCAAAGGAGTTAAATAATTTTTTTTGTAATTACACTTTGAAATGCAAAGTACTTTTTATGAATAAAGAAAAACAAATCATTCGCAACTGGCTGAAAGTTTTTATAGCTGCACTATACATCAGCGGTCTAACCGCTATGCCAGTTGAACAGGAACTTACTTATATCGTCAATCACTTTCCATTTGAAGGAAGTATTAAAGGGTGGTTGGAAGAAGTATTGATTGGGATACAACATACTTCAAAAGATTATCCTTTTCTTTTTTATGGTTATGACTGGCTTGCCTTTGCACATTTTGTGCTTGCGATTCTTTTCATGGGTCCGTTCAAAGATCCTGTAAAAAATAAATGGGTGATCGAGTTCGGCATTATTGCCTGCATCCTGATCATTCCATTTGCAATGATAGCAGGGCATCTCCGTGGTATGCCGTTTTGGTGGCGATTGATCGATTGTTCATTTGGAATTATTGGATTGATTCCATTGATAAGTTGCTTAAAGAATATAAAAAAGCTGGAAACAGAGGAGAAAGAAAAATCAGAAAAAAACGAAACATTCGAATTACTGATTGCGCAATCATAAGACTAGGTTAAACAATTCTTTCCTTTCAGTAAAACAGTAAATCAATTAAAAATGAAAAGAATATGGTTTAAACAATTAGGGGGGTGTACATCCCTATTCACCCAGCCGGTTTCATTGTAACGATCATGGCAATAATTTTTATGGTGCCGGTTTGTATGGCTGTTGTGAGGAACGGGCACTCTGTGTCGGATGACTTGTATTCAATTTTTGTATTTGCGACCTGCACCGCATTTTGGTGGAAATGGGTAGCCGAAAAAACAAGTAACTCATGAAAAAGTTTTCTAATGCCGTGCTATTTGCTTGGCAGGGAATAAATCAATTTTTTTCCCGTGACCGTAATGGTAAAATTCAGCTTGTGATCGGGCTAACAGCGATCATACTCGGGTTTACTGTTTCTCTATCATCCTTTCAATGGATACTTGTGTTGTTCTGTATCGGGCTGGTCATTTCGCTTGAAATGATCAATTCAGCCATTGAAAAGTATTGTGATCTTGTCACCACTAATTTTCACCCGGGCATCAAGATCATCAAAGATGTGGCAGCCGGCGCCGTATTAGTGGCATCGATCACAAGCCTCATCATTGGACTAATCATATTTATTCCTGCATTGGTTCAGGTTTTAAATTTTTTAAAATGAGCTTCAGTAAAAAGATCATTATTCCACTGGCTTTTACCTTATCCTTATTGATCATAAGAATAATACTGAGCAATGAGCTGACCTATATTTTTCTTGCCTGGAATTTATTTCTTGCCTGGATACCCTTTGTGTTAAGCCAAAAACTTCATCTTGTAAAAAATCGGTGGAAACTATTTTTTCTGGTTGGTCTCTGGCTTTTGTTTTTACCCAATGCTCCTTATATCATCACCGACTTTTTGCATTTAAAACAAAGATTCCCTATTCCTTACTGGTATGATATTCTTCTTTTGTTCAGCGCAGCATTAAATGGATTGTTGCTTGGGCTAGTGTCACTCCTTACAGTTGAAAACTTTCTTGCTAATCGTTATGGAAATAAGATATCGGGCTTCATTATTTTATGCTCTTTTTTTCTCTGCTCATTTGGAATATACATGGGTCGGTACCTGCGCTGGAACAGTTGGGATATTATTGTTAACCCGGGTGATGTAGCGGCCGATATCCTAGACAGGGTTCTTAATCCCTTTGATCATATTGGCACATGGTCAGTTACGATTTTATTCGGCAGCTTTTTTTCTGTGATGTATTATTCAATAAAAACTTTTATCAATAGTAAATCAAATCAATTTTAAATAAAATGGAAGCAACTAAATCGACTAATGCTGAATCGACTACTGTTTATTCATGGCTTGATAAAGGAAAGCTATTTTTTAAAGCCGTCATCATTTTTGTAATGGCTTTTTTTCTCTGGATACCCACCAATTTGATCCGTGACGTGATCAATGAAAGAGAGAGCCGTCAAAAAGAAGCCATAGAAGAAGTAAGCAGCAAATGGGCGGGAAGACAAACCATAACCGGGCCCCTTCTTATGGTGCCATACATTGGCGCATCAAATGGGCTGGTGAATCAGAAAAAGTCTGCCTGGTTCATGGCCGATCAACTGGATATCAGTTCTTCCGTATCTCCACAAAAACGCCATCGGGGTATTTATGACGTAGTGGTGTACCAGGGTGATATTTCTATCACTGCAAAATTCAATGACATTAAGTATAAGGAATTGAACGTAGCACCTGCAAATCTTTTGTGGTCTGAAGCAAAACTTTTGTTGCAGATCTCAGATCTGAGTCGTGGTATCAACGAAGAAATATTTATAAAATGGAAGGACAGCAGTTTTCTCTGCCAACCATGGGCTGAAACAAATGCAAACATTGGTGATGCGTTATATGCTGCCGTTCCATTAAAAGCAGAAGACGCGGATACGCAAAATGTATTTACGGTTAAATTTTCTTTGCATGGTTCGCAGCAATTAATGTTTTCTCCTGCAGCAAGAGAAACAAAAATAGAGATGAAAGGAAACTGGCCCGATCCAAGTTTTACAGGAATAAAGATTCCTGAAACGCCCAATCCGCCGGATAGCGGCATTGATGTAAGATGGAAATACCTGAATCGTAATAACCCAATGGTATGGAATGATCAGTTTATCAATCTTCAAACTTCGGCAATGGGAGCTAACCTTATTATCCCAGTTGATCAGTATGATAAGACAGAACGTTCGGTAAAATATGCGCTGCTCTGCATCATTCTTACGTTCGCAGCTTTCTTTCTTATAGAAACTATTTATAAAAGAAACCTGCATCTAATTCAGTATGGCTTGGCTGGACTTGCACTCGTTTTGTTTTATACTTTATTGTTATCTATTTCAGAATACACTGGATTCAACCTTGCTTATTTGATCGCCGGTGTTGCGACGATCGGGCTTGTAACATGGTTTGTTGGCAGCATTATGAAATCATCAAAGCTGGCAATATTTATTGGTCTTGTTCTTACTGTTGTGTATGGATATATTTTCACGATCATACAATTACAAGACTATTCATTATTGATGGGAAGCATCGGTTTGTTCCTGGCTCTTGCCATCATCATGTATTTCTCAAGAAAATTGAAATGGTAGTTGTATAAAAATAATCTATGAAGAAGAGAGTAATAAAAATAAGAGAAACCATACTTGTGTGTTTAACACATAAGGTCGCTTTGCCAATACTAAAGTTGGTAAGAAGACCAAATGAATTCAAGTATAGTGAAGATGATCTGCAATCATTACCACCCGGTACATTGGGGAATGATCTGTTGGTTTTTTTGGAACAAAGAAAACTGCCTTTATTAAACCACTATGCACGGCATGACCTGAAGCATGTATTGCTTGGTTATGATACAACGGAAGAAGGCGAAGCCTGTTTGCAAAGTTTTATGTTTGGTAATGGTCGTATTTCATTCCCGGTATTGGCAACAGTAACTTATAGTTTTATTACCATGCCGGAATATTGGAGTAAAATGAAAGAAGCATTTCTCCAGGGAAAGAAAAGCAATCCAATTCATGCGTGGAAATGGAATGAGTTGTTAGAAGAACCCACTGAAGAATTAAGAGTAAAAATATATTCAAGCATATAACCGCCATTAACCTTTTTGTTGGAGTTGGTTTTAGTTCGGAAAGCCTCACAGTTGTGGGGCTTTCTTTTTCTTGGAAAAGTCATATGCTTTCTGGTTGTAATCTTACCCCGGATTTGCCTGCCAGCTTCCTTTTGATCCATGCTTCTGATCTGTGATGAAGCGGAATTAATATAGCTGCCACCGCTACTAATATCAATAACATCCATACAGGTGATTCATGTGTCCAATGTCCAATATAAGGATGGGTAAATAACACGATAAATTCAAAAAGAAACAATAATCCAAGTATGCCGAGAAACTCTATAGTTCTCGATTTGACTTTTCTTCTGCCTAATAATAGGACAGCAAACAAAAACAGAGGAATAAAAATTGCAATGCCTGCTAATTCAAGATTTCTTTTTCTTTCCGCTGCTTCTTCGCTTTTCTGTTTGGCAATTTTGATTTGCCTTAATTCTTCATTAAAGGTTAAGGCTTGTATCTGATTTTGTTTTTCCTGTTTGGTTGAGCTGTCTTTGGCAGCCATCGCTATTTCATAGTAAACAATTGAACTATCTAACTGTTTTGACTTTTTAAAAAGCGAAGCGAGCCTTTGTGACGAAGACAGAACTCCCCAGATATAATCCATTTCCTTAGCCCGATCATATGTCAGCCTTGCGTAGTAAAAGGCCGAATCCGCCTGGTTTGTGGAATCATATGCTTCAGCAAGTGCATCATAAGTACTGATAAGTAAATAAAGAGGATTATCATCTATTTTGAAATTGGGAATGGCAAGTTTGAGATAACCTGTCGCAAGATCGTATTGTTTCATTTTTGTATGGATCATTCCGAGGTTAAGATAGGAAGCAGCTATCACACCAGTATGTCCTATTCTCAACGCAATGTTCAAACCTTGGTTCAGATAAATACGTGCAGAATCTAATTGATCGAATTGCCTATAGTTATTGGCAATGTTTAGGAGATTACTCGACAAAGTCTTTTCATCATTAATTTTTTCATTGATCTCTTTTTCTTTTAATCCATACTGCAATGCCTGCTTGCGATCTCCCTGCTCCGAATAAACTCCATTCAAAATACGATAAGAACTTGCTATCAATCGCTCATCACCTGAGGCTTCACTCTTTGTAAGGGCTTCCAATCCAATTTCCAATGCTTTCGGAAAATTTCCTGTCATGATCATTATACCGCCAATAAGAGCAAGAGAACGAACTTCACCTTTAACATAACCAATTTTTTGAGAGAATTCTCTTGCCCGGTTAGCATAAATTAATGTCGAATCGGTTTTTGAATTATAAAAAGATCTGGACAACTGGTTCAATAAATTTACCCTGGTGGTATCTTCTTTTGCAATTGCTAATAATTGCTGAAGACTATCAATTTTATTTTGCTGCGCTGTTACCCGTAATGCGATTAAAATGCAGATAAAAATTCCTGTTATTCGTTTCATACTGGTGGTTTGATCACGGAATGTAAAACAAAAAGCTCAGTATAGAATGGAAAGATGAATGGAGCATCGCAACAGAAGCTTAATAGTTATTCAGTTGCTAACTTCAAAAAAAACCTCTCACAACGAGAGGTTTCAAAAATTTCTGCAAAAAACCTTTTAATCTTTTCAATCCTGGTTTAAAAATCCAGTCCCATTGCAAAATACCACATGGGTTTACCTTTAAAGAAACCATTCATTTCCCAGGCCGTATCAAGACGAAGGAAATAACCCAGGATCGTACTGCGTACACCAAATCCATAACCACCGGCAAAAGGACCAATACCACCTGCTTTTATTTTTACAACAACAGGATTACCTTGTTGGCTATATAAAACTGAAGGTCTTTCTATTTTATCATAATTGCCATTCCATGCGGTACCGAGATCGAAGAACTGTACAAACTGGAAATTCCTTAAGAAGGCATTGTTGATTGGCTTATTAAATAGTGTGCTGAATACCGGCAAACGCAATTCACTATTGATAACGGCTGCATTATTTCCATTAGCAACATTTTGGCTGAATCCTCTCAGGTTAACGGCCAGCGACTGGAATGCATAATCAGCATCCGGGTCGGGTCGGTTGGCATCATTGAATTTTGGAAACAGATCATTGTCAACACCACCGGCATAATAAATAATTTTTTGCGTGCCCCATGAAAGATCAAAAGCTGCACGAACTGCCCAAATAAAATTACGATAGATCGGAAGGAAATATCTTCCATCACCACCGAAATTGAGTGAATAGGGGTTGTCTGCAGTGGAACCAGCCGTTTTATTCACTTTTGAATTCCAGTCAAAATAAAATTTATAACGCAGGCCATACCAGATATTCAATGCCGGGTTGATAGCATCATCATAAACATACTCTGCATGTAATATGGCATATTGCTTTTTGTCATCTTCCTTTTGTAAGGTTAAAGGCGGCTGGTTCAGATCATCAGCAAGGATCGCAAACTTATCTGAACGGAAAGCTGCACTAAAGCGAATACTTCTTACACGATCAAATGGATAAGAAACACCTCCCTGGTACAAGTTGGTAAACAGTTTGCTGGTAAATGTTCCCTGTTGATCGGCATATAACACTTTTTGGGTACTCCTGTAGTAAGTAGCATTGTAATCAAGTCTCTTCTTTAAGAATTGAACACTCATTATATATTCATTATTCTTCAGGTCAGTGCTCAGGCGAAAGCCACCGGAAAATTTCCAATCTTCCATCAGGTCAGAGGTTCCCATTCTTATCATGCCATTGAATGGATCGCCATTTGCAAGTTGAATAGGACCTGAACCACCGGCATAAGTTTGATAACGGGTAATAAGCACATTATTATTAAAACTGGCTACCACATAATCATTGAAAAATTTCGGTGGGCGATATTCAAACAGCTTTGCTTTTCCCAACACCGTTTCTTTTCCGGGCACTACTACCGATTCCACCACATTGCCGATCTGTGTTGAATCTTTTTTCTCTTCTTTATTAAATTCATTTTCAAAAGAGTCATCTTGTTTTTTACCGCTTGTATCAGCACCAGGAATTTCTATTTCAAGCTTACTTTGCTCAATTTTTTCTTCTTCCATTACTTTCTTCATGTATTCAGTCGGCTTTGCAGATATATTCCGGCGACGCAATGCATTATCGTCAACACGAAGACGATATAGGAATTTATAATCTCCCTGTCTTACCACTTCACTTACCTGTTGCTGATCGCCTGCTGTTCTTGTTTCTAATAAACTGCTTTGATAATTGGTGATCGGGAATACATACGTGGAATCATTTGTTACAGAAACAAAACCCACTGAATCAATATCAGGCTTATCCCATTCTTTTAATAATGAATCAACTTCAGCTAATGAAGGATTGCGCAAAAAATCTCCGCCGATAAATACCAATGTATCAAGACCCGCCCTTTCAGTTCTGAAAAAACCTGCATACCGGTTGGCGATTCCATTTTCATTACTTACAAAAGTAAAATGCGAAGTATTGTATTGAGAAGGGAAACGGGCATTACCCTGTTTCATATCGGTCAATTGGGACACCTGCTTGAATTCAGATTTGTTCCAGTTATCAATAAGAAAAATATTATAACGGTTATGTGGCAATGAATCATCAGAATTTACAGCAGTTCCAGAAGGCCTGTTGCTGGAGAAAATAATACCAGTTTTATTGGGGAAAGCTACAAATGATGCATCCAGGTCATCATACAC
>DASTZB010000444.1:0-5212 GCA_035764525.1 Chitinophagaceae bacterium
TTGCAAACTGTTGTGTTAACTACGCTTGTAACCGCGGTACTTACAATCAGGTTTAAAGTGGCAAGAGAATCACATCCACTTGAGCTGGTAAATGTTGCCGTATATGTCCCGGACACGTTATAATTTTGACCATTCCAGCTAAAAGGCAGCTGGTTGCTACAGATGTTGATATTGACTGGCTCCGCATTAATCAAGCTTCCCGCGCAGGAAGCCATATCCAGAGCTAAAGTTATATTAAGACCCGACGGAACAAAATTTATTGTATTTCCATTGATCGTTCCATGCAATAATGGAGGAGAAGTGGAGGACGAAGAGAGATCGTCATAATAAACATCATTTCCAAAAATCACTAATCCACCACCCCCGAAAAATATTGGTGCACCGGTAACAGTATAAACATTTAATACAGCACCTGAGGGGCTGTATTTAGTTATCGTTTGTGGTATATCATTATGAAATTGATAAAAATTTCCTGAACAATCTACTGACAGGTCTGCTACTGAACCAAAAGCAGGCAGCGTTGTTATTACTTTAGCATCTCCGGTTCCATCATAGCGGGTTATACTACCGGTGATATCAAAATTATAAATAAACCCACCACCTGCACCGATATTAACCCCTGGACCTGCACTATCATTTGTATTTACCCATGAATTGCCATCGTAATACTGGTACAATCCATCGACGACTGTATAAAAAGTTAATGCAGGACTGGCAGCATTTAAATTAGTGCTCACAGCCAGACCCGAAGCTCCTACAGGCAGCGGTATTGTATTTAAGACTTCGGCAGGTACTGGTTGTGACAGATCAATATTATGTATGCCATCCTGGGTCATAGTATATATAATTTGATTTGCCTGGCAAACCGGCAATTGCGCTTTTCCATGGAGAAACGAAATGAAAGTAATAACAGTTAATAAGAATTTTATCCGTGACATTGATCAGCAGTCGTAGAAATAAAGATTATTTTAATCAGGTGCTTTTAAGAAATACTATTGTTTTAATACCTGTACTGCCTTTTTCATTTGCCCGTTATTCCAATCCACAGATAAAGAATAAACCCCATTCGCTAAGGATCTCATGTCTATGCTTAACTGGTTGTTCCCTTGCGAGAGATTGGACTTTTGTTCTTTTACCAACGCTCCTTTGCTATCAAATATCTTAATCACCGCTTGTGATTGATTGCTGGAAACAATATTCATAAATGCAATCTCGTGGACCGGGTTTGGCCATAGTTTGAATAGATCCGTTTTATTACAGAGTGACCTGATAATGTTCGTATATTGAAACCTGCCATTCAGATCATGTTCAGCTATGCGATAAAAAACATTTTGTTGAGGGTCGTTATCGGCAAATGAATAATTGATCTCAGTGTTGCTGTTATTGGATGCCGGCACATTTCCAATCACTATCCACCGGATGCCATCAACGCTTCTTTCGATATCAAATCGACTGCTGTTTTGCTCCTGGGCAGTTTTCCATGTTAGCAGTACTTTATTTCCTCCACAATTTGCGTCAAATGAAATAAAATGAACCGGTAATGGATTATTGTCATTGAATAAAGTGAAACGACCGAAATCATTTATACTTGTTTTCTCTATAAAGTTGTCAACCGGGTCTCTTGAAGTGAATCCCAGGCTTGTCCAATTAATGGCATCTGGACTTTCATAAAATACTAATGAATTTTTATCAAGACCATTTAACTCATCATTAAAATAATTAAATCGCAGTGTGGCATT
The DNA here is from genome assembly GCA_035764525.1 of Chitinophagaceae bacterium. Lineage (GTDB taxonomy): Bacteria > Bacteroidota > Bacteroidia > Chitinophagales > Chitinophagaceae > VBAS01. The sequence continues at coordinate 1,740 of DASTZB010000444.1, forward strand.
AAGATTTGTGTTATTAACCGGGATGATATCATAATTACGCAATATACTAGTAGGCAGCCCGGCGCCATTCTGTGCCTGGTGACCTCGTTTTATTATTACATTACCCAGGTTTTGATTGGAACTAATAAAGATGCCCAGGTTTGCAGGATTGGAGTTTGTGGGAATATTGAGGTTGGTAGAAAAAAGAACATTACCTCCGTTAGGTCCTGTAATATGACTGTCTCCGGTTTCGCCATCAAGATGACCTGTTGTTTCAAGGTCAAGATCAAAGCCATTCAGGTTTAAGAAACCTGAAACAAAAGAAACACTACTTCCTGCGCTGATTGTTTTCTGTAAAAAAACTGATTGGTTCCTGGTTTTATTTATCTCGAGCTTAAAAAACCGGACAGCTTGATCTCCCCTGATAAATGATGAGGCATCTCCTGTAAAAGAAATTGGGCTGGTGGTTGCTACAAGAAAGTTTCCATTATTAATCAGGTCTGTATTTTGAAGCGTCAGCTTTGTGTCGCTGAAAATTGCAAATTGTGCACCGGGAGTTATTGTTAGTTGTGCTGAAAGTTTAAAGTACGATAACAAAAACAGCAATAATATTTTTCTTTTCATAAAAAAGAATTGATTCATTTAATTACTGTATTGCTCTTTTCTGCAAGGACTATTTTTTGTAAATCAGCAACCTGTTTTTTTAGCACTTCTATTAATTCCTGTTGCTCCTGAACGGCCTTTACCAGTGGTACTACAAATGATTCATAGCTCAAACTGTAGTGATCTTGCTCAGATTTAGGTTTTATAATGCCACTGAAATTATATCCGATTGCATCCGCAGCTTTTTCCACTTCCTGGGCAATAAAACCAGTGCGCCGAACAGAAATTGCTTCATTGTAAGAAGCTAGTATCACATTATTAACTGTAGCGGTTGACTTATTGTTCCATTGGTCATCAAACCTTTTTACATCAAACTGGTAAGTAACAGGACGAAGTTTCATAATGAAATCCAATCCACCCACATCTTCCTGTACATTGAATTTAAAACGACCGTCAGAGGGAGTAGTGAATGGCACCTGGCCTTCTATAACAGTAACAGCACTATTGCCAATGCGAACTTTGTTGGAAGCATTTACGATAGCCCCTTCGCCAATTGCCGTGGCATTGGCAAGATTTCCTGTACTGACATCTGCGCCAAACCCGATTGTTGTAATGGAATTTCCTGTAACATTTGAAAATGATGAAAAAACGCCAACAGCTGTATTTTGAAATCCTGTCGTATTTGCAGCTAGTGATGATGTGCCCAAAGCTGTATTATTTATCCCGCTGGTATTTGCAAAAAGTGATTGAAAACCTGTAGCTGTGTTGTTAATGCCAGCTTTGTTAGTAAAAAGAGATTGAACTCCGGTGGCAGTATTATTGTTGCCCCCTTCGTTAGAGAAGAGTGATTTAAATCCCGAAGCTGTATTACCATTGCCCTGAATGTTATTAAAAAGTGAGCTGGAGCCAATAGAGGTATTGTTAATGCCGGTGGTGTTGTTGGTCAGCGACGCACTACCTGTAGCTGTATTATCATTACCGGTAATATTTCGTAATAGTGATGTGCTGCCAATTGCAGTGTTATTAAGACCTGTGGTATTTAAAAAAAGCGATTGAAAGCCTGTAGCAGTATTAAAATTGCCCTCAGTATTTGTAAAAAGTGAAGAAGTTCCATTGGCAGTATTACTGGTACCGGTGGTGTTGTTAGCAAGTGATGAATTACCGGTTGCTGTATTATTAAAACCTGTGGTATTGCCACCTAACGACGCATTGCCGATAGCTGTATTTAAACTACCGGTTGTATTGCTAAAAAGTGAGTTTACTCCAATAGCCGTATTACTGACACCTGTGGTATTGGAAAACAGTGACCTTGTACCGGCCGCGGTATTGTTTTCACCGATTGTATTTGAAATAAGAGATGCAAAGCCGGTGGCTGTATTATTTTTACCTGTAGTATTGGCATTAAGGGCAAGAGTACCAAATGCAGAATTAAAAAAACCCGTAGTGTTTAAATTGAGAGACTGATAGCCAACAGCTGTATTATCATTGCCTGTGGTGTTCGAAAAAAGAGCACTGACGCCGATAGCCGTGTTGAAACCTCCTGAAGTATTGAATAAAAGCGAACCAACTCCATATGCGGTATTTTCACTACCATCAACGTTTGAGAAAAGTGACTTAAAACCGGTAGCTGTATTATCAGTACCGATAGTATTAGAAAATAATGCTTTTGATCCTATCGCAATATTATTAAATGCAAGAGCACCCGGAACAGGATTGTCCTTTCCATTATTAAATAATGCAGAGTCACCGATTGCCAGCAGGTTGGAGCCGTCTTTGTCAAATTTTAATGCATCTGCTCCAATGACAATATTGCTAAAGCCTGCTGTATTTGACTCCCCTGCACGCAAACCCAGGAAAATATTGTTGGTTACAGGATTCAGTTCACCAGCCTGAATATTGTTGATCCGGAAACGTAACGGCTGACTATTTGTAGTCCCAATAAAATTATCAGAAGGATTGATATTATTGTTACCCACCAGGCTCCACCCATTGCTATTGCTATTTGATGCGACTGTTTGCCAGTTTGGAACGGTAGCATTACCCGTATTTACCATTAGCTGATTGGCTACGGAATCGTAAACCAATAAACCACGTGCAGGATTAGCAATTGCATTGATAGATATCAGGTTCATTCTTGGTATCAGCAATCCTTTATTAGCAGCAGTAATATCCAATGCAGAAGATGGATCGGGATTGTTGGTGCCAATCCCAACACTCTGCGAAAACGAACAACAAGAAATCACTAATAGCAATTGTGCCAACAAAATTTTTTTCTTCATAAACACGTTCTTTGTCTGATTAAAAGGTGAAACGTCTCAGAATTGATAAATAAAAAGTCCGCAGCAAAAAAACTTTCTATTCTGCTAATGGAGTTAAGAGATCTTGCCCATTTTAGAATTTACGTTTTCCCATATTAGGGTTTGATTTAATTGGTGACCTTTGTCCGCAACCAAACATCAATAATTACCGATTTGAGTAATCCGGAACAAAGGAAATCGTGGGAAACGCAGATATACTGATACGAAGTTTAATATGATAGTTAAACAAATTGATACAACATCAAAATTCTGAAACAGTAGTTAGCATTTTAAAATTACGATGGATTAAAAAACGAAATGTTACTAAGGTCACCATTGCCAGTAATATTATATCACATTTCCTTCCCGAAGGCCATCGGCTATTACCTTATAATTTACCCTGAACTATAGAAGATGTGATGTTAATATAAAAAAACTAACAATAGTATTTTTAAAATCCTGGCGTGTACTATCTTCCAGGTTATACTAAGAATATCTAAAGTCCACGTTTAACTTTCGTGCAAAGCAACCTTGAATTCTATTGAAACGATTAAGGGGTTTTACCTATTTTAAGAAAAACCATTCCTTATTTTG
>DASTZB010000445.1:0-3366 GCA_035764525.1 Chitinophagaceae bacterium
TTATCAACTTTTGCTTGCCTTGTTTTTACCATGTGCTGGTGATTGTCCGGATCATAACTAACATTACCTGTAACATCTTGTTTTTCCAAACCACCAATCCGATGCTCTAGTCCTTTACTACCCGGGATCGCCCATGGACGAACGAGCTTTTCATCTCTTTTATATGGCAACAATTGTTCTTCTCCTTCATCCAATGTAGTTTTGAATTTCACTTCTATTGAAGGCAGGTCTGCACTTTTTGGAAAACGCCATGGCTCCGCACCATTCGCTATATAGCCATCACTTAAAAATATCACCGGTGTCATATGTTGTACAGAAATTCTTACCGCTTCATAGATCGCACTAAAACAATCACCGGGTGTACTTGCTGAAACAATTGGCATTGGGCATTCTCCATTTCTTCCGTAATATGCCTGCAAAAGATCAGATTGCTCTGTCTTTGTCGGCAACCCGGTCGAAGGACCACCACGTTGAATATTTATAACTATCAAAGGAATTTCCAGCATTACAGCAAGACCCATTGCTTCTGCTTTCAATGCAATACCAGGTCCGCTTGATGTTGTGATCCCAAGACTACCTCCATAAGCAGCGCCGATTGCAGATGTTATTGCAGCTATTTCATCTTCTGCCTGGAAAGTCTTTACACCAAAATTTTTATACTTAGCAAGATCATGAAGAATATCTGAAGCCGGGGTAATAGGATATGAACCGAGGAATAATTGCAACCCACTTTTTTGCGAAGCCGCGATCAACCCTAATGTCACCGCCTGGTTACCCATGATGGAACGATATTCACCTACTTCCATCTTTGCTTTTTCCACTTTATAAGTAGTGGTAAAAGTTTCGGTAGTATCGCCATAATTATAACCGGCCTGCAATGCTTTAATATTACTATTGAGTATCTCGTCCTTTTTCCCAAACTTTTCTTTTAAAAAACCAATGGTGCCGTCCATGCTCCTGTTATACATCCAATAAAGAAAGCCAAGCACAAACATATTTTTTGCCCTGTCCTTTTCTTTCATCCCCATCGTAATATCCTTTAGTGCTTCACGGGTCATCTTGGTCACATCCATTTTTATCACTTCATAATTACCAAGACTTCCATCTTCCAAAGGATTCACTCCTTCCATATAATTGGCCAAACGAAGATTCTTTGCATCAAAGCCATCGGTATTTGCAATGATTTTACCACCTTTTTTTAACTGTTTAATATTCGTTTTCAAGGCAGCAGCATTCATGGCGACCAGCACATCACAAAGATCACCGGGAGTAAAAACCGGGTTGCTGGAAAAACGAAGCTGGAAACCACTAACACCAGGCAACGTTCCCTGTGGAGCACGGATCTCGGCCGGGAAATCCGGAAAAGTGGCAAGATCTATACCGAGCATGGCGGTATTATTGGTAAACTGCGAACCGGTAAGCTGCATACCATCGCCGCTATCGCCGGCAAATTTTATAACTACATCGGAAAGAGTTTCCTGTTTACGGGTCATGAAAAAAAATTAAGTCTGCGAAGTTAAGGTAAGTTGAAATAGTATAAACTGATTTAGCAATTGTTTCAATTCTTTTCTTGTATCGGTTATAAAGTGGAATATCTTAATGAGTGAATTAAGCAGAAATTAGCTCCTTTGATATATCCAGTTCTTTTACCCTTATAAATTGATAGACGGCGGCCGATAGGCAGTCGGATTTCTTTATCTTTCCATTCCTTTAAAATTATTAGTTATGAAATCAAAACTATTTATAGCGGCAGTGCTGTTTTCATTTTTCAACGAAACAGCAACTGCTCAAACAAAACTCGTGGAAAAAGTAACCAAGAAAGGAGACGAGCTGGTTATTCCTTACGAAAAATATGTTCTCTCTAACGGACTAACGCTGATCATTCATGAGGATCATAGCGATCCTGTTGCACATGTTGATGTTACGTATCATGTTGGTTCTGCAAGAGAAGAGATTGGCAAATCAGGCTTTGCCCATTTCTTTGAACACATGATGTTCCAGGGAAGTGATCATGTGGGTGATGAACAACATTTTAAAATTGTAACAGAAAGCGGCGGCACATTGAACGGAAGCACCAACCGTGATCGTACCAACTATTTTGAAACAGTACCGAGCAACCAGGTTGAAAAAATGATATGGCTGGAAGCAGACAGAATGGGTTTCTTACTCGATGCCGTTACACAACCAAAATTTGAAGTACAAAGAGCTACCGTAAAAAATGAAAGGGGACAGAACTATGATAACCGTCCTTATGGTTTGGCGCAGGAAGCTATTGCAAAGAATATGTATCCTTATGGTCATCCATACAGTTGGTTGACGATCGGTTATATTGAGGACCTTAATAGTGTAGATGTAAATGACCTGAAAAACTTTTTCCTTCGTTGGTATGGGCCAAATAATGCAACGCTGACAATTGGTGGCGATGTAAACCCCAAAACAGTCGTGAAGCTGGTTGAAAAATATTTTGGTGCAATTCCCCGCGGACCAAAAGTGGAAGATATGCCTCCAATGGTCCCCGGAGTTAGCAATCACCGCTTTGTTTCTTATACTGATAATTATGCAAGAGTTCCCCGTTTATATAAATCTTATCCTACTGTGCCGCTTTATGATAAAGACATGGCAGCATTGGCTTGTCTTGCTCAGGTATTAGGACAAGGGAATAATTCTATCTTATACCAGGAGCTGGTAAAAAAGCAAATTGCTTTGCAAGCAAATGCATTTAGCCAATTGTCAGAGTTATCAGGTGAATTTACATTCCAGGTTGCACCTTATCCTGGCAAAACACTTGCTTCAATGTATTATGCCTTAACAAATGCATTAGACGTGTTTGAAAAAAGAGGTGTTACTGACGATGATATACAAAAATTCAAAGGTGGAATGGAAGCGCAACTTATTAATAGTTTGCAAAGCGTAGCAGGCAAAGTATCCCAGTTGGCACAATTTCAAACAATGACCGGTAATCCAAATATGATCGGCAAGCTGATAAAAATGTATCAGGCAGTAACTAAAGAAGATGTGATGAGGGTCTACGATCAGTATATACGATTGAGACATCCTGTTGTGCTAAGTGTACTACCAAAAGAGCAAGACAACCTGACAACAGCCGCAAACAATTTTGTTATTGATAAAGAAGGATATTCAGCGCCGGCTTATGGTTATGAAGGTTTAAAATATGCAAAAGCAAAAGACAAGTTTGATCGCAGTAAAATTCCAGCCAGTGGTGCGAATCCTGTTGTAAAAGTTCCGGCATTCTGGAAGGCAGATATTGGGAATGGCATAAGAGCCATCGGTACAGAAAACACGGAATTACCAACCGTAACATTAAGTATAAAAATCCCCGGCGGACATTTGTTGCAAACAAATCAT
>DASTZB010000446.1:0-4880 GCA_035764525.1 Chitinophagaceae bacterium
TTGAATCTGTCAATGTTGAATCTTCTCATTCACTTCCTCCGTCGAGCGCAAAATTACAATAAAGATTTAAGACATCTTATTGAAGCTATTTTCTTCATGCGATTAAATCATTGTGTATAACACTGAATGTATATCCAGGGTTTTGTCCATTATCGAAGTAGATAGGTTTTGAAATTTTAAGATATTCCTACCTTATTTTGCTTTATCCATTTGGCGACCGGCTCAATTATTGTCCAATTTTCATTCTCATTTAATTTTATTTCAAAACATACTACGTCGTCGTTTTCTAAGGTTGAGACCAAAAACATAAATCCATCGGGAATAGATATTTTCCTGAACGAGAAGTAGTAAATTCTTTCCAGCAACTGGTATCATTTCAATAAAGTCTGTCATACGATTCGTAAAAGTTTCAGGATTATCATTGAGTATATGTCAATGACAACATGCCTGAGCATGAAGACAAACACCGGAAACGTTACGGAGCATTCTTGCTGTAAAAATAATTAGCACATTGTACGAATGGAAACAAAAACTAATGATATAAACTTTTTCCCCCAAAGAATTGTGTGTTTAGCTGAAGAGCCAACTAAAACACTATATCTGTTGGGCGAACAGCACAGAAGCCATGAGAGAATTATTATTTTTACTGGCTAAATCTGCTTTTGATTATGAAACTTATACTTTTAACTGTCTTGATTGGCATTTTTTCTACCGGATTGTTTTCTCAAAATTTAAATGAAAATGTAGCAACAAAACTAGCTCGTCTGCCACTACATTGTATCAATACTGAATTTCCCAATAAAACATCTCATACAGCTGATGAAGCATCTGACGCGGTATTATTGCCAAGCCAGTTACATCCATCTTTTTATGGTTGCCTGGACTGGCATAGTAGTGTACATGGACATTGGCTATTGTTAAAAGTATTGAAAGAATTTCCTCAAATTCCAATTAAGGATAGCATCATTCAAATACTTGGTAACAGTTTTCAGGAAGAAAAAATTCAGCTCGAAACAGAATATTTTACAAAATACAAAACAGCGAATACATATGAACGTACTTATGGATGGGCATGGCTCTTAAAACTGGATGAGGAATTATATACATGGAATCATCCCCTGGCAACAAAATGGCACGAAATATTACAGCCACTTACACAAAAGATAGTAAGCCTCTGGGAAAATTATTTACCTAAACAAACCTATCCTAACCGCACAGGCGTACATCCCAATACCGCATTTGGGTTGGCCTTCGCCCTTGATTGGTCGAGAACATTAAAGGATACTGCTTTTGAAAATGCCATCATCAGAAAAGCAAAAGCATTTTATTTGAACAATACTTCAACCCCCGCATATTTAGAACCTGATGGATCTGATTTCTTAAGTCCAAGTCTTGAGATTGCAGACCTTATGAGAAGAATTTTATCAAGGCAGCAATTTATTAACTGGTTGAATAAATTTTATGAGCCCCGCAGCATCAAGCAGATCACAACGATGCCGATTGTAAGTGATCGTACAGATTTCCAGATCGTTCATTTGGATGGTCTCGCAATAAGCCGGGCATGGTGTATGAAAGGTATTGCAAAAGAATTACCTGTATCTCACCCATGGAAAAAACTATTTGAAAAGACAGCATTAGATTTTTTGAAACAAGCTTTACCAAATGTAACAAGTGGGAACTATGGGGGTGATCACTGGCTCGCAAGTTTTGCATTGTATGCGTTAACTTTATAATAAGCCAATTGCCAATACTAAATTGAAAAGTCATACAGTGATAACCGCAACTTCTAAAAAACACAGGGGAACAACTTAATCAAAACGGTGTATTTGGAGCTGGTCGTATAGATATTAACAAAGTTAAACCGTATACACGCTTGGCGTATTACAATTGTCATATGGTAGCATTTTATGTAGCTAATTATTCCTATCAGTATATAGGATTAACTGATCTTCAGTAAGGGCTTCAAATTTCCTTATTACATTATATTCTTTGTGGTAATAAACCTCAACGTAGAAGTCATCTATTTTATAAAGTAATATTGTATGGGTCCCGTCATCTCTGGTATTAACATGTTTGCCTTCCCAAACAGCTTCAATCTGTTCCATTTCGTCGGCCGCTAGGAATTGGCGAATGGTCATGGATACAAGTGTTATACAAGATCTCCTTCTTCATTTATTTCATAAACAGAGGCATCAAAAATTTCCTCTTCAACAATTGCTCCATCCTTAATTGTTCTCATAGTAGCAAACCAGTTGGGATATGATGGTTCTGCAAAGCTAAATTCTGTCATTGCCTGGGTAGCGTTATCATAAATCTTAGATTCAAAGAGTATTTCCCCATCATAATCCCATCCAAACTCGGAATCAGTATAGATGACTTTATAAATTATTGCTTGATAGTTGCCCATAAATTTCCGAACAAGATCAATGAATTTGCATTTAAATTTACATCGAAACTATCAACCTATGTTATTTGGTGAATTAAAAAAATCAGATTTAGAAAAAGTAAAGTTCCAATTACCCAAGGACACTAAAGAGACCGAGGCCGTTCTAAAAAAGGGAAATGGAGATTGCAAGGTTTATTTAGGTTGTGCAAAATGGGGAAGACCTGAATGGATAGGAAAAATTTATCCAAAAGGAACAAAGGAAAAAGATTTTCTAAAATTCTATGGCAAACATTATGACTCAATCGAACTAAATGCTACTAATTATAAAATTTATCCCGCATCAACATTTGAGGAATGGGTCAAGAAAGTTGACAATTCCAATTTCAAATTTTGTCCAAAGGCTCACCGAGGCATGAGTTTTTTAAAAGATTCGCCAAGTAAACCAGGAGTGACAAAAGACTTTCTTGATAACCTCGGCGGCTTTGGAAAAAATCTCGGTCCAGTATTTATTACCCACGATGAAAAAGTAAAGTGGGATGATCAAGGCGAAAAAGAATTTTTTAAATATTTAGAATCTCTTCCAACAAAGTTTACCTATTATGTAGAGGAACGCTGGCCTGGATTCTTTGAGAATAAAAAATTGATGGACAAATATTATTCAAGGTTAAGAGAATTGGAGATCGGTACAATTATAACCGATACAGCAGGACGACAAGACGTGCTACATATGCAATTAACAATTCCAAAAGCCTTTGTTCGATTTGTTGGGAATAGTCTTCACCCTAGTGATTTTCCAAGAATAGATAATTGGGGTACTCGTTTTAAGAAATGGTTGGATGCAGGTATTGAGGAAATCTATTTTTTTATGCACATGCACGATGAAGGGAAGTCACCTGAATTAACTCAATACGTCGTAAAACAATTCAATAAAAAATGCAAGCTTAATTTACCCGAAGTTGAGTTTGTTAAATGACTTAGTCGCTTTAAAGGACTAAGATTGGGCCATTTGCATTTCATTAGTTAATACATTCGTGTTTTACCGCTTTCATTTGGCACGGTCTTTTTAAATATATAAATAGTCTAATCAGAATCAGTAAAGCCTTAGGGCTTTAGGCATTGCCTTCTATTTTTATAGAGGGTTTTGCTATTCTGTTTGATAAGAAAGCTATAAAAGCTGCTCAATCAGAATTAGGGTTAAGAAAAAATGGAAAAACGGATGACCAAACGCCATACTTAAGTTTACAAATCTCTTTCATACCATTCAATGGCTTTGGTTATTTGCTCAAGTATGTATTTGTTATTATAACCTCCCTCAATAACTTTCCAGGTAACTGGAAAATTTTTCAACCCTTTCATCTGTAAAAGCGGCCGGTTGCTCTGCAATACGAAGGATTGATTACGGGCTATTACCCTATACTGTTCTTGCTCCCGGCTTACAGAAATCTTATCTATCATTAGCCGGATATTCTTTCTTTCGTGTTTAATGGTGATTTGGAATTGCATCATTCAATTTAATGAAAAAACAATCTTGATCGCTTTATCTAATTAGTACAGGCAGAGGTATCGGGAGTCTATCCCTTAAAATGTTTAGTGCACAAGCCTCATTATAAGAACTGAGATATCCTGGAGAAGTAGTCAGCTTACATTATTAAATCATTAATAATGTTCATAATTCTCACTAAATTTTAGCGGGGATCAGAAAATCTTTTTATAATTATTTTGAAAATAATTAATTGAGTCGAAATAAATTTAATGGCGGCAATAATTTGCCTTGCTAAATAAGGTTGTGGAAAACTCAATTAAAAACAGGTTACATGCAATCATTTGTTTTTGGAAGTTATAAACTACATTACATCCCGCTCATAAATTCGCCTTTGTAAAAACCACGCACTCTTTAATATTCTCTTTCTGTATAACCGTTTTTTAATTAGAAGTACTATATGAGGAAATCATTTACACCTAAACATTTATTGTTTCCTTTATTTTTTTCGATGCTGCTTAATGAAGGCTTTGCACAGATCGCAGCATGGAACAATAATTCTTTATCCGGCGTGACCGCCGGCAGTATTAACGCAACAACCCAGGATCCTAATTTAAATATACCTGTGCTTTCAAGAGGAAGCGGTATTGTAGCCACTTCCCTGACCGGCGGATATGCATCTTCTAACTGGGTTGACGTGGATGAAAATGGTGCTATTACAAACAACAGGTATTACCAGTGCACTATTGCGGCCAATTCAAATTATAAAGTTTCTCTTTCAACTTTAAATTCTAAACTCAGAAGAACCAGTACCGGGCCGAATGCTTATATATGGCGATATAGTATTAACGGCAGCATTTTTACCGATATTGGAACCCCCGTGTCATTCACTACTACTACATCGGGTGGAGATGTTCAAGCACAAATTAATTTATCAACCATCAGTGCACTGCAAAATGTATTTAGCGGAACCACCATTACGCTGAGATTATATGCGTGGGGAGCATCCGGATC
>DASTZB010000447.1:0-8315 GCA_035764525.1 Chitinophagaceae bacterium
GATCAACTGAAAAAGAAAGCTGTTCTTCCCAATAAATACTTCAACCAGCTTTTTACTTCCAGGATCGAAGCAGAGATCATTTATCCGAAAGCTGCTGCATTTTTCAATTTCGGAAGGAGAATGAACTCGGAATATGATACCAGCGAAGCACATAAGTCATTTTATCAATCGCTTGCCGGCAAAAAATTTTGTAACACCGGTATATTGTATTCCGAATATGGGTTGCAATTGTTGAACTATTGCTTGTCATATGACCTTTTTCAGCAAACTGGAGATAAAGAAAAAGTGCTTGCTACGCCGATTACAGACAAAGCAAGATCATTGTGCAATGATACGATCCGCGGTGCTTTTCTTACACAATACATGTTGGGTGTTACGAACTACGAGCAGTTCACAAGAGATATTGAACCATTTAAAGAATCTTTTGTTTTACCGGTCATGAAAGCCGCTTACCAGTATAAGCTTGACGAGCTGACTCTATACGCAAAAGGATTGCCTGGTTATAATTTTTCTTTATACGATACAAAAGAGAATCTTTATTCTCTGGCTGATTTTAAAGGTAAGGTTGTAGTGCTTGATATGTGGGCTATGTGGTGTGCCCCTTGCCTGGCTGAGAAACCTCATTTCATCAAGGTTGAAGAAGAATACAAGAATAGAGAAGATATCATTTTTATCGGCGTGTCGGTAGATGGTTTGTCAAGAAAGGATGTTTGGAAGAATTTTGTGAAAAAGAAAGGATGGAAAAACATAGAACTGCTGTCCAATTCTGATGAATCGATCATGAAATATTATAAGATCGAAGGCATTCCCCGCTTTATGATATTTGATAAAGAAGGTAAGATCGTAACAGTGGATGCGCCGAGACCATCCGAACAGGAATTCAGAACAATCATAGAACAAACACTAAAAGCGAACAGTTAATGATGAAATACGCACATTGCATATTATTATTAATATTTTTTATTGCATATGCTTTTTTGGCAAAAGCACAACCAGGGACAACTCTGATAACCGGAACTGTAGCAGAGAAAACAAGTATTGAGCTAACGATCTACAAAACTGTAAATAAGAAAACCGAAGCGTTGGCTGAATATAAAGTGACGGTGCCTTCTTCAGAATTTGCTTTTGCAATACCTGTACAAAAAAACACGACTTACAAACTGGCAATTAATGTGATGAAGCAAGGGCATCGGAGGCTGGAAGTTGATAGGCGATTCAGTGTCCCATTGCAGTTGAAACCGGGTCAAAATATTTCCGTGAAGATCATTCCATCTTTGCTTGATACAACAAAAAATAAAGGACTGGAAATAAAGAATAGCACAAATTATCGGGCTATAAGTTTTGTGAGTGGTAACCTGGTAAATTCGAATTTGGGCAACCAGATAAGTCTGCAAAAAGTTGAAGAAGGTAGTTTGGTCACTTTTACAAGTTTTAATACATCAAAGACAAACAAAAGATTTCAAATAGCAATTCCTGTAAAAGAAGAAGGATTTTATTATGTTAGCTCACCACGATTCCGTTGCCGTATTTATTTAAAACCCGCTGATGAGGTGGAGTTGAATATTAATGCTTTCACCGGCGAATATGATATTATTAATGGATCTGAAGAGAACCAGTTAGTTGGAAAATGGCAAAAGCTTTCGCTGCCGATCACTGAGTATGGATATAACAGAACCATATTTCAAAATGATAGTCTTGACCTGGAGAAATATATCTCGACTTATGAAAAACTTCAGCCTGCGATAAAAGATTTCAAAGTGGGAAGCAAAACTTCAAATGAACACTTTAATAAATTGCTTGAACAGGCTATTGATGTAGATAATGAATATGCGCCATTGTATTTGCAATCATGTCTTTCTGTAAAAAAGAATAACAAATTTGTTTCTTCGTCTAAGACGATCAGTGAGCCACCGGCATTTTACAGGCAATTTATTCAATCAGGAAAGTTTAGCGACGCAGAGATCCTCGAAATAGGAGAGGGAATGAACTATATCAACCTGTATCAGAAATTGAATTTTGCTTTTATGGCGGAAGCGGAACGAAAAAAGTTGTGGAGAGAAGACAGGATGAAGATCATGATGGATGTCATTTCTAATGATACAGTGAAAGCTTATTTTTTAAAAGAGCAAATGGAAATAAATGAAGTAAACAATCTCAGCGAATTCAGAGCAATCCATCAGCCATTTGAAAAATACACTTTCCCAACTTCAGTAAAGAAAAAATATCATGAGGTGTATGGAGGCTTTATTGGCGACACGACCTTCATAGGAAAATCATCTTATGATTTTTCATTGCCGGATACAAGCGATCGAATGGTATCAATGAAAGATTTTAAGGGGAAGGTTATTTTTATTGACGTGTGGGCAACATGGTGCGGACCTTGCCGCGGTCAGTTCCCTTACTTAAAACAAATTGAGGAAGAGTATCACGATAATAAGAATATTGTTTTTATTGGTATTTCTACGGATAAATTAAAGGACAAACAGAAATGGCTAAAAACTATACAAAAAGAGAATTTAGGTGGTGTACAATTGCTTGATGATTTTGGAAAAGCATTCGGAAGAAAATATCAGATAATGTCTATCCCAAGATTTTTATTAATAGATAAGCAAGGTAAATGGATTGAAATACGTTGTCCCTTGCCTGAAGCAAAAGAAGAGTTGAAAAGATATTTAGATAAAGCATTAGAGGAAAACCCGATAACACTAAACCGTTAGACCATTTATCCTTGAAGTGGTTGGTTTTGGTGAGAAAGGGCCTTTGCGGGCCCTTTTGGTTATTGAACTAATTCAGGATTATGCAAATCGAAATTTAATCTATTCTTCTCCGTCAAAAATCCATTTTCAGCTGCAATAAATCAAACTAAGTTTGAGCCTTGAAATCCTACGATCTTGTTGTATGAAAAATGAAGGAGCGACATATGGAAGTGTTTACATTATAGCCATCTCATTTGTTTCGGCATTGGGAGGTTATTTATTTGGATTTGATTTTGCTGTTATCTCAGGAGCCTTACCTTTTTTACAAAAGCAATTTCAATTGGATGCGTATTGGGAAGGTTTTGCAACCGGAAGCCTGGCGCTTGGCGCCATTGTTGGCTGCCTGGTCGCCGGTTCTTATTCCGATAAGTATGGCCGAAGAGCCGGGTTACTTTTGGCTGCAGCAGTCTTTTTGATCTCCTCATTGGCAATGGCTTTTGCGCCCGGAAGAGATTTTTTTATTTTTTCCAGGTTTTGTGCAGGTATAGGAGTGGGAATGGCTTCTGTATTATCACCCATGTATATTGCTGAGATCTCACCAGCACCTGTAAGAGGAAGAATGGTGGCGATTAACCAACTTACAATTGTCATTGGTATCTTAATAACAAATCTTGTCAACTTCTCATTGCGCAGTTCAGGTGAGGAAGCATGGAGATGGATGTTTGGATTAGGTGCAATACCTGCATTGCTTTTTTTAATTGGTGCATGGTGGTTACCTGAAAGTCCACGTTGGCTACTTCGTTCAGGAAATAGTGATAAGGCAAAGAAAGTATTGGGGAAAATAGGTAACGAAATTTATGTTGAGGAAACATTAACTGGGATACAACAATCAGCAACGGTCAATCAAAAAACCGGGTATGCACAAGTATTTCAAAAAGCTGTATTGCCTGCTGTGATTGTAGGTATTGGTCTTGCTGTTTTTCAGCAACTCTGCGGCATTAATGTAGTGTTTAATTATACAGCAAAAATTTTTGAAAGTATCGGCGCCTCGCAGGACGATCAGCTGTTACAAACGGTTTTTATTGGAGCCGTTAATCTCTCTTTTACATTTATAGCAATGTTGCTTGTTGATAAGCTGGGGCGAAAACCATTGATGATGATCGGTGCTGCTGGTCTTGCCATCTTGTATATTCTTGTTGCACAAATGCTCAGTAGCGGCTCAGTTTATGTTTCATGGTATTTACTTACCGCGATTGGGATTTATGCCATGACCCTGGCACCAGTGACCTGGGTATTGATCTCTGAAATATTTCCAAATAAGATCAGGGGAGCTGCAACATCTATTGCAGTAGTAAGTCTCTGGATGGCTTACTTCATCCTCATATTTACATTCCCTGTTCTGTTCAGCAAATTAAAAGACAACACATTTTATATCTACGCAGCCATCTGTATCCTTGGGTTATTCTTTATTTGGTTCAGGGTAAAAGAATCGAAAGGAAAATCATTGGAGCAAATGGAAGAAACATTAATAAGACATTAAAACAAGAGGAATGAAGGCAAAAGCATGGCAGGAGGATGTTGTGATCCCAACATATAAAACTGGTGAACCCGATAAAAACCCAATGTTTTTGGAGAAGAGAGTTTACCAGGGAAGCAGTGGAACTGTGTATCCGCATGCTGTAATCGATAAAATTTTTGATGAGAAAGAAAACAGAACTTACAAAGCTGTTTTCCTGGAGAATGATTATTTGAAGATCATGATCCTTCCGGAATTGGGTGGCCGTATACAAATGGCGCTTGATAAAACCAACGATTATCATTTTGTTTATTATAACCAGGTCATTAAACCTGCATTGGTTGGTTTAACTGGCCCCTGGACCTCTGGTGGTATTGAATTTAACTGGCCCCAGCATCATCGTCCATCAACTTTTGATCCAGTTGATTTTTGTATTGAAGAAAATGCTGACGGGAGTAAAACAGTTTGGGTGAACGAACTGGAACAAATGTTTCATACGAAAGGCATGGCTGGATTTACTTTATATCCTGATAAAGCATATCTCGAGATAAAAGGAAAATTATATAATCGTACTTCAGTGCCGCAAACTTTTTTATGGTGGGCTAATCCGGCCGTGGCAGTTGATGAACATTATCAATCAGTTTTTCCTCCGGATGTACATGCTGTATATGATCATGGAAAAAGGGATGTTTCTTCTTTTCCGATAGCAACCGGAACTTATTACAAAGTCGATTATTCTCCCGGAACAGATATTTCACGCTACACAAACATTCCCGTTCCTACTTCTTATATGGCTATAAACTCTGATTTTGATTTTGTAGGAGGATATCATCATGCTAAGAAAGCAGGCATTTTACATGTGGCCGATCATCATATTTCTCCCGGTAAAAAACAATGGACATGGGGCAGTGGTGAATTTGGTAAAGCATGGGACAGGCAATTGACGGATGAAGATGGACCCTATTTTGAATTGATGACCGGAATGTTTACTGATAACCAGCCTGACTTTAGCTGGATCATGCCAAATGAAGAGCGGAATTTTTGCCAGTATTTCATGCCTTATAAAAATATCGGGTATGTAAAGAATGCAACCATTGATGCTGCAGTAAACCTGGAAGTAAGCGGGCAAATGGTTTCCATTAAAGTTTATGTAACTGCTCCGCAACAAGCATTGCAGATCCGTTTGTATATAAAGGAAGAATTGGTGTTAAATGCAATAGCAGATTTGTCGCCAACAAAAACTTACGAAACCGAATTAGAACTTCCAATAGATCTCATTGAAACAGACTTGAAATTGGAAGTGTATAGCAAGGAAGGAAAGGAATTAGTAAGCTATATTCCGGTAGCAAAGAAAAAAGATGCGGTCCCTGAACCAGCAGCTCCTATTGGTGAACCATCTTCCATAAAAACCAATGAAGAATTGTTCCTGGCAGCCCTTCATTTGGAGCAATATCGCCATGCTACATATTCGCCGGTTGATTATTACGAGGAAGCGTTAAGACGTGATCCTTTTGATATAAGATGCAACCAGGGGCTTGGTGCATGGTATTTCAAGAGAGGAAAGTATGACAAAGCTGAAACTTATTTTAATACTGCCGTACAGCGTTTGACCAGACACAATCCAAATCCATATGATGTCGAATTGTATTACCAGCTTGGCTTGGCAATATTTCATCAGCAACGATTTGAAGAAGCTTATAATGCCTTTTATAAAACACAATGGAGTAATGCGTGGCAGGATAATGGTGCCTTATACCTTGCACGAATTGATTGCAGAAGAAAAAAATATACCCAAGCATTGCAGCATGCAAACAATTCGATCAATAAAAATTATCACGGCTTTCATGCAAGACATATTAAAACTGCCTTGCTTCGCTTATTGAACAGGCCGGAGGAAGCGTTGGATCTTGCGCATGAAACACTAGCCATTGACCCATTCCAGTTTGGAGTTATCAATGAGCAATACCTGGTGTTAAAGAAATTGGGTAAGCATACTGAAGCGGTTCAATGTCTGCATGAATTGAATAAACTAATGCGTTTGACTCCTGCGAACTTTATTGAAATTTCATTAGACTACGCAAAAGCCGGGTTGTTTGAAGAAGCAATTGATATATTGAATCGTATCAGGGAGAATGTTCATGATCCGTTTGCGTATTATTATCTGGCTTTCTTTAATTCTAAGATTGGAAATAAAGAACTTTCTGAGCAATGGGCAAGAAAAGCATCCCAGGTAAACACGGGTGCATTCTTCAGCAACCGGTTGGAAGATTTAGAAGTGCTTCAGTTTATTGCAAGCTTATCAACAAATGATCATAAAGCATGGTATTATCTTGGAAATATTTGGTATGACAAGAAACAATATGAAGAAGCAATGAATGCATGGCAAAGATCCATTCAATTGTTTGATAGATTTGCAACCGTTCACCGTAACATGGGTATTGCTTGTTATAACAGAAAGAAAGACCCCGCAGCTGCAATTACCTTCTTTGAAAAGGCATTTGAACTGGATCAAACAGATGCCCGTGTATTATTTGAACTGGATTACCTGTGTAAACGCACAAATAAAAAACCGGCTGAAAGATTAGCCTTACTCAAAAAGTTTGAGCATCTCGTAAATAGTCGCGATGACTTGTATATTGAATTTGTTACGCTTCACAATTTACTCGGACTGCATCATGAAGCTGCGTCTTTACTTGCCGCAAGAAACTTTCATCCATGGGAAGGAGGAGAAGGAAAAGTGTCGGGTCAGCATGTTATTACTTATGTTGAACTGGCTAAAAAAGCTTTGACAGAACAACAATTCAAGGAGGCGATACAATTATTAAAAACAGCAGAAGTGTATCCGCAAAATTTGGGTGAGGGAAAATTGTATGGGGCCAGCGAAAATGATATTCATTTTTGGATAGGTTCTGCATTTGAAGCATTGGGAGATATAAAGCAGGCTCGTCATTATTTACAACTGGCAGCTACAGGTGATGCCGATCCTGCACCCGCCATTTTTTATAATGACCAATCACCCGATAAAATAGCTTACCAGGCATTTGCTTTGATCCAGTTAAACCAGGAAGAAGAAGCAGTAAAGCGTTTAAGGAGATTGATTGCTTATGCACAGAAGCATATAAATGATGAAGTAAAGATTGATTATTTCGCTGTGTCATTGCCTGATCTTGTCATTTTTGATGATGATCTGAATAAGCGAAACAAGATCCATTGTCTTTACATGGAGGGATTGGGATATTTGGGTTTACAACAATGGCAGGAAGCAAAGAATTGTTTTAAAATGGTACTCGACCTGGATTTAAGTCACCAGGGAGCACTGATTCATTTACAGTTGTCTGAAAACAAAATGCTCGCATCACAAATGAGTTCCTTTAAAAAAGCAGTAGCTTAAAAGGTTTTTATCTGTGATACTGTATAAAAGTTCAATGGGATTAATTTTGTCATTCTCTTCTTTTACTTCTGTATTTGACTGGTGAAACGCCGAGGATCTTAGTAAACATGCGTGAAAAGTAATAAGGATCTTCAATACCCAGTTTATCGGCAATTTCATTAACACGCAGATCGGTAAATAACAAATACTGACATGCCTTCTGTGTTTTAAGCTGGTTAAAATATTCGATTAACGAAAAACCGGTTTTCTTTTTAAAAGTAGTTGCGATATGAGAAGGAGAAAGATTGGCAATATCTGCAATATCATTTAACGAAAGAGTTTTGTCAATATTCTTTTGCATATAATTTATGCAAAGGTCGATCTTGTCGTTCTTTTCTTTTTTAGCCGAGTAATTATAATTGGAATCAAAACAGCAGGACGCTAAAAAATATTGGAGACTGATGTTCGCATAACAGATGTTGTCAATGCTATAGCCGCGTTCAAGATTCGTGTATATTTCTTCGAATAAATGTAGCCTGTTTTCCTGCAAAGAAATTGCAAACACAGGATTACTCATTTTTTGCATCATCATATTACAGAAGTGCTGGCTATTGGTTCCGGTAAAATGGATCCAATAAATTGTCCATGGATTTTTTTCATCGGCTTTATATTCGTGTTCAACATCAGCAGGTAGTAAAACATATTCACCAGCGGAAACAGTATACCACTGTTT
>DASTZB010000448.1:0-7983 GCA_035764525.1 Chitinophagaceae bacterium
ATGTTCAAATTCTGAATCCCTTGCTGGAAGAGGGTTTCAGAAAAATTCGAGCGGGCAAATTTATAATTCGTTTTGCCCGCTCGAATTACGCACCGCGATTTGGAGAATTTTGGTATTAATTGACAATGTCTCAAAAAAACAAAACCCTGCAAATCAAAGCTTGCAGGGTTTTTAGAGCGATTTGAGATCATCTGGTCTCTTAAAAAGTGATCCCGCTGGGACTCGAACCCAGGGCCCCAACATTAAAAGTGTTGTGCTCTACCAGCTGAGCTACGAGATCGACCTGTTTCCAACTAATAAGAAGCCTTATTTTTTGGGAGTGCAAAAATACAGTTCAAAGCCCTTTGAGCCAAAAGTTTTTAGATTCCGGTTCAAAAAAATTATTGGCACTTAATGTTGATAAGTTGACCTTTGCATCATAAAATGCTTTAAAAGCAACCCTTTAACTGAAAACATCGATTATTAACCATTAACCGAAAGCACTCATCCTTCATGGAGAAAGAAAAATCTTCCGCTGAAATAACCGATATTTTTCCCAAAACGCCTGGAATGATTGTTATTAAAGGGAGGCAAAATGAATATGTTTCGTCTCCAATTCCGCCCTTGTATGCCGAACTTAAAAAATTTGCAAACGTAAAAGATACTGCAACTTTTCGGATTCATAGTCCGCTTGACCGTTTGTCAAAAAGAATTATTAAACGTTCAGGAGATATTTTTTTATCATCATTAGTAATTGTTGGTCTACTTAGCTGGCTAATTCCAATAATGGCTTTATTGATTAAACTTGACTCAAAAGGTCCGGTTTTCTTTTTACAAAAAAGAAATAAAAGGGGAGGCAAAACTTTTACCTGTATTAAATTCAGAACGATGATTGAAAATGAGGATGCAGATCTGTTGCAGGCTACTGCAGATGATGAAAGGATTACTAAACTTGGCCGTTTTTTACGACATCATTATCTTGACGAGCTTCCGCAATTCTTTAATGTTTTTGCTGGTGATATGTCCTTCATTGGCCCGCGGCCACATATGGTTAGCGATAATAATAAATATGAAGAACTTATTGAGTTCTATGATTATCGTCATAAAGTAAAACCCGGCATTACTGGGTTATCGCAAGCAATGGGTTATGTTGGCGAAACGAGAAATATACAAGCAATGAGAGATCGTGTGCAACTTGATATTTTTTACATACGTCACTGGTCAATTCGGCTTGATCTGAAAATATTATGGCACACACTTCGCAAAATTGCGGGTAAATAATATTCATTTTTTACTTCTTTCAAAAAATAAATTAGGATTATCTTTCTGTTTCTTCTTATCAAAACATTGAAAGAAAAATTTAAACATATTCTATCCATTCTCACACCAACTGAAAGACGGCAGTTTTGGATACAGATAGTGTTAAATATTTTTATCAGCATTGCAGATATTGCTTTATTGGCGCTACTACTTCTCGTTATAAATTTTTATGTAAATAACACTGTTGATCGCTTGGGCTTCCTTCCTTCATGGATGCTAGGCAAAGACTCGATAATGCTTATTGCAATTTTTTTGATTCTTTTCAGTATAAAAAACATGCTGGGGATTATGATCTCCAATGCGCAATTTAAATTCACCGGGCAAGTGGCTGTAAGAATTTCGAAACAAAAATTAGATAGTTATTTGCATGGCCGCTTTACTGAATTTGTAAATATTGATTCAGCAGAACATATTCGCAAAATTGCCTTCCAACCGTTTGAGTTTTGCCAGCATATCCTTACAGGAATTCAGCAAATAATTATACAGTCATGTCTTATTCTGATCACGATAATCGCTATACTGTTATTCAATGCAAAATTATTTTTCCTTTTGTTTTTAATCTTATTGCCGCCTGTGACACTTGTATTCTATTTTATTAAACGAAAGGTTTCAGCAGGAAAAAAGAATATTCATTCAGCTAATGAAAACTCATTTCGATATTTACTTGATGCGCTGAAAGGATATGTTGAATGTAATATTTATGATCGCAATGATTTCTTTTTACAGCGGTTTGCTGTTGCAAGGCAACAATTCAGTAAATATTTATTCAGCTCGTTTTCCATACAGGCAATGCCATCCCGTATCATTGAAACTTTTGCAGTACTGGGATTATTTATCCTGATTGTTATCATTAAATGGTCCAGTGTTAACGATACTTTCCCGCTTATTACCATTGGCGCTTTTATGGCAGGAGCTTATAAGATCATTCCGGGTATTGTGAAAATCATAAATGCAACGGGGCAGATGAAAGCTTATGACTTCTCTATTTATGACCTTGTCAGTGGCGAAAAAAATGAAAAAGAAAAAGGCAAATCCGAGAGTTCAGGCACTATTAGTTCAATTGAATTCAAAGATGTTGGCTTCAGTTATGATGATCAAAATGTGTTGAACAAATTTTCTTTCAAAATTATAAAAGGAGATTTTGTGGGCATTACAGGAAAATCCGGGAGAGGGAAAACAACAATTTTAAATTTATTACTTGGGTTTTTAAAACCTCAAAAAGACGAGATACTGATAAATGATAGTCCTGTTTCTTTTAGTGTGATCAAAAATTACTGGCCCAATATTTCTTATGTTCGTCAGCAGCCATTCTTAATTCATGATACTATTTTGAGAAATATTATTTTGGAAGAAAAATCACAATGCAACGAAAAGTTGGAGCACATATTAGAAATTTCAGGATTGAATAATTTTATTCACCAGTCGCCCGACGGACTTAATAAAATGATCACAGAAAACGGAAAGAATATAAGCGGCGGCCAGCAACAGCGTATAACCATTGCGAGAGCTTTGTATAAAAATGCTGACCTCATCCTGCTAGACGAGCCTTTTAACGAATTGGATGAGGCTTCAGAAATTTCACTGCTGGAACATTTCCGGGAACTTGCACAACAAGGTAAACTAATCATCCTGGTAACTCACAGCAAAAAAAGCCTGTCCTATTGTACTAAAATTATTTCACTGGATGAACAATATTGAAAAGACATTGGTCATTCTCACACCGGGTTTTCCAAAAGATGAAGCGGATAGTACCTGCCTGCCTTTGCAACAGCAATTGATCAGAACCTTAAAAGAAATCAATCCACAGCTAAACATCGTTGTATTGAGCCTCCAATATCCCTTTCATACAAAAAAGTATAGCTGGTTTAATACAATTATAATTCCGTTTAATAGCAAAGGGGGGTTATCCAGGCTGTTCGTGAGAAGAAAATTAAATGCGACTTTAAGAAAAATCCATAGTGCAACTCCAATAACCGTCCTGTTTAGTTTCTGGTATGGAGAATGTGCGATAGTGGGTAAACAATTTGCAGACAGACATGGGCTGAAGCACTTTTGCTGGATATTGGGACAGGATGCAAAAAAAGACAATAAATATACGAAGCGAACTCAGCCCCAACCCGGCGAGCTAATTGCATTATCGGATTTCCTGCAAGCTGAATTTGAAAGAAATCATGGCATAAAACCGGGCCACATAATACCAGCGGGAATTAATACCCAATTATTCAACACAAATAGAAAAGAAAAAGATATTGACATCATTGGAGCAGGTTCACTGATCCCGTTAAAACAATATGATATTTTTCTCGAAACGATAGCCAAAATAAAAAAGCAAATTCCAGGAATAAAAGCTACGCTGATTGGAAAAGGGCCGGAAAAAGATAGGGTGCAACTACTTATTACACAGTTGAAGTTACAATCCAATGTCTCATTGACCGGAGAACTTCCCTATCATGAAGTGCTTGAACGGATGCAAAGAGCTAAAGTGTTTTTACATCCTTCTTCTTATGAAGGCTTTGGGGTAGTATCTATCGAAGCGCTTTATGCAGGTTGCCATGTGATCAGCTTCACCAGGCCAATGAAACAGGAAATTGCACACTGGCACATTGTATCATCCAAAGAAGAAATGATACAAAAAGCAATGACCATTTTAGAAAACCCGGCTACAGTTTATAAGAGAGTACTATTTTGCACAATCAGGGAAGTGGCGAAAAAAATGACAGCATTATTTTTTAAAAGCATATAAGATTGCCTTTGCCATTTTTTTTATAGGGAATTATACTAAAAGGTTTGTTCTTCCATACATCAAAAAAATGACCGCTCGCCCTTCCACTTTCTCTACGATGCAGGTACTGTTCACCAAAATTTATATATGATTTAAACAAATAATCAACAAATAAATCCGGTTATGCAGCCTGCGATAAAACAATGGCTCGTAAAGAATAATAGCTTTGAAATGTTGTGCAAGACTTAAACTGAACTCCACTCCAGTAAAGGTTTTGATTGTTTAAAAAGCCCTGTAGCCTCCAGGTATTGCTTTCTAAGTACTAATGAAGGCATAGTGGCCGAGACTTCAGATTTTAAAAAAGCAATAAAAACATTGTCACATTTTTAATCCTTCATTTTGTTTATAAAAATATTCTAATGGTTTATTTGATTCTCTGAAATTATACCCTCTGGTAAGAGAAAATCCTGCTTCCGGGTTTTGCTGCAAAGCAGCAACTTGTTTTTCAAGTTTAGTTTTAGTCCAAAGATCATCGGAGTCAATAAATGCGTTGAGTTCTCCATTCGACTTTTCTATGTCTGTATTTTTTGATTTTGCCTACTACGCCTATCATCCCAGCTTTATAAAATTGTATTCTGTTGTCTTTTATTTGTGCAATTACTTTTTCTGTATCGTCATCTAAACCGTCATCAATAACTATTAACTCCCAGTTTGAATAAGTCTGACGCTATATGCTTTGTATTGTTCTCATGATCAAACTTGCCCGGTTATATGTGGGTAAAATAATACTTACTCTAAAATTATGATTTTGATCAGGCATTAGTAGACTTTAGCGAGTTGATAACTTCTGTTATTTTCCTGGCTATTGCTTCGAAAGAAAGTTCTTCTTTAAACTGTTCCAGTGTTTTTTTTCTTTCAGCTTCAATATTCATTTCATTTATTCTTAATAATGTTGATAAAAGATCATCAGCATTTCCCGGTTCATAAAGTAATCCGCATTTGCCAGGGCCGGTCATTCTGCGAAAAGAGATAATATCTGTAAGCAAAGGGATACATCCACAGGACATAGCCTCACACACTGCGATTCCGCCACCCTCATAATGAGAGCCGGAAACAATAAAATCGGCACTATCATACCATGCTTGTAATTGTTCATGTTTGATTTTGCCAATAAGGTTGATTGCTTGCATAGCCTTTTCATCCTGGCAAATCAATTTTTTGACTTCATTCAAGATATCTTCTGTATGATAGATCATATAGAGTTTTGCTAATGGTTGAAACGACAAAAAATTAATAAATGCCTTTACAACTGTAATTGGATCTTTATTCGCATCAAGTCTACCCACATATAAAAAGATTGGTGACCCTGTAATGGATAATGTTGATTTTGCTGTATCCTTATTTCCGGGTCTAAAAATAGAAGATGCATGAAGGACCTCCCTGATCTTTTTTTTCTCAATTATATTGCCATTCCTTGTCCATTGCTCACCGAATTCTGAAGAAGCAAACAAATAAGCATCTACGCATTTGTCAGCAAGTCTTTGTAAATACCTTTTAATACCTTTAAATGGTTTTTCAGCCTGATTCAGGACAATTATTTTTACTGCCCCGCCTAATTTTAACCTTAATTGTATAATCTGCAATGGGAAAATAAACCCATTAATGAAAACAACATCAGGCTTCAGCCTTTTTATTAAACGATGCATACGAAATGGAAAACGAACTTTTTTCCTTCTTAGATGGATAAAAAAATAATATACACCTTGTTGCTCATACTCCCCCTCATAGTTGATCCTCTCTATACCAATGACTGTATGATCATAACTTAAACTTTGTAATATACCTGTATATGCTTCTATTCGCTTTAACCATGCTTCAGGTTTATTATATTCCGGTGAGCCGCCATAACTGGTAAATACAAGTTTCATAAATCTTGCAGGCATTGATCAAAAGATATCGATATCCGCTAATGTAAATTTTATTTTCTCTAATGGAAAAGGTGATCCAAAATCCTGGAATATCACAGGAAAAGACTTCATTGGCTCATAATATTTTGAAAAAAACTTATGGAGGCTTGTACCGGGGCTGCAGTGGAATTGTATTTGCCCTACGACTGATCTGTTTGCCATTTTTTTCAATCTTTCCATTACAAAACCAAAATTATTTTCATTTATACCTTCCATGTCTCCAATCAGCCAGGTATCTTTATCTCTGATCCATACTTTTGCATTATTGATCAGCACCACCTTTGTATCGGTGTATGTTTTATAGGTTAAATATTTATCATCCCGACGTATTCCTGCAAAACCATCTGCTAATACAGAGTTAGACACTCCTGCTGCCTTTACCGATTCATTCTCCGTGCTATAGGCACTATTCGTTGTGTATAATTTTCCCGGACTCAATTTTTTTAGAACAGCCCGAAGTGGAAACCCACTCACAGGAATGGTAAAATAATCCAGAGTATCTGTTGTTTGCCATCCCCATTTATCAGCAGAGGCCTTATAAAAATTTTGATTGGGGAATCCAAAAATCAACCGGATTCTCAATTCACGGCACAGCGCAAATGTCATATTGGACAATTCCATAAACATTCCTTTGTAACGATGCAGGGGATGAGTCATTGTATCGGCGGATTGTGCCGCCAGGATGATCTCATTTCCATATTGGATAAAGCAGGGGATCACTCCATAATAGGCAACAGGGATCATTTCATGATTATAAGCAATAAACCCTGTATATTCTATGCCTGTATAAGCCGTATTGTATTTTTTCGGAAAATAATCTGGAGCTGGAACGCGGTTGTAGACTTCTTTATGCAGTTTTGCTATATCTTCCAGGTTGTCTTTGGTCAACCTGGCAACAGAATATCCTTTCTCTGTAATACTATCCATAATGCCCCGTAATGTTTGCATGCATTTGGTTGATAACAGAAATAAATGGATTAATCGTCAATCTTTCTTTCATCGTTGCGTCGTCCCCATCCTTTGGTAAAAGAAAGTTTGTTGTCAATAATTGGGTGAATCCAATTTTTTTCGCCTCTTCTTTTACATGCTCAGTGTAGGCGCCATAAGGAAATGCCATAGCTTTTACTTCTTTACCCGTAATAATTTCAAGATATTTTTTCGACTGGATCATTTCGTCTTTTGCCTGGCCCAGCGAAATCAGGGATAGATCGTTATGATAATAACCATGAGCGCCGATAGTGGTCAAGGGGTAATCAGATAATTCGCGGATCTGACTTCCGGTCATTTGCCGCCAATAATCTTCATCACGTGGATCATCTTTAAACCCGACTTGCGAAGATAATACCTGCATTAGTTTCTTTTTTGAAATAAAATCCGAAGAACGAAGCAGATCATTAAGCGATTTTCCATTTGAAACAGATACATATTTTCTGTACCTGTTTTTTACATAAAGATCGCCATTATATTTCAATGTTTTTGGACCATATCTGGCAACAATGCTTAGAAAATCATTCCATAAAATGTCATACCCGGCATCGCGGATACCGGTGATAAAGAATGTTGATGGAACCTGGTATTGCTGCAACAAGGGCAACACATATTTATGATTATTTGCAAGACCATCGTCGAACGTAAGGCAAATATTAAATTTATTCTTGCTGAAACGCTGCTCGTAAAAATCATCCATTGAAATAATGTTATAGTACCTTTTATAGAATCGTAAATGACACTCTAATGTTTTCAGTTTTAGAAAAAGTGTATTGAATCGGAGATGGTCCTGGCGGCAAATGCCATGATACACCAGTATCCTGGCTCCTGTTGCATTGATGAGATACGACCGGTTCAAGCCAAGGTACCAATGCGTATCCCGTCGAAGGCAGTTCCACTTACGGCGAAGTTTATCTATCAATTTAAAAATTCTTTTTCTTAGTTTTAATTATGAAGATGCAAATAAATTATTGAATAACTTCGATGGGCCCGCATTATTTACACGAA
>DASTZB010000449.1:0-2142 GCA_035764525.1 Chitinophagaceae bacterium
TTTGTTTTGAAACAATCTTGCTTCTTTTTTGTTTTTCTTCTCTTTAAAAAATACATTTGATTACTTGCCAGCCCCAAAATAATTTATCAAATTAAACTAATTTTTATGAAGAAGATCGGTGTGCTACATGGAAAAGAAAGAAGCTTCCCAATGGCTTTTGTTGAAAGGATCAACAGTAAAAATATTTCGGGCATTGTAGCTGAATCTGTTCGCATTGATAAAGCCATGCAAGGCGAGCCTACCGGTTATGCTGTGATCATCGATCGAATATCCCAGGACGTTCCTTTTTATCGCACATGGCTGAAGAATGAAGCGTTAACCGGGACGGCTGTTATCAATAATCCATTTTGGTGGAGCGCAGATGATAAATACTTTAATAACTGCCTGATGACAAAAGTGGGGGTGCCAATACCAAAAACCGCGATCATTCCTTCTCATGATCATCCTGATGACACCACCGGCGAATCATTCAGCAATCTTGCTTACCCAATGGATTGGGAAACGATATTCAATTATGTTGGATTTCCTGCTTATATGAAACCATTTGCAGGCGGCGGCTGGAAACATGTATATAAATTGGTTAACAAAGAAGATTTTTTTGATAAACATAGCCAAACCGGTCAATTAGTAATGCTGTTGCAGGAAGAAATTGTTTTTACAGAATATTATCGCTGCTATTGCATCGGCAGAAAACATGTTCTCATTATGCCTTATGAACCACGCAATCCGCATCATCTTCGTTATGTAGCAAGTTTTACCCCGTCGCCTGAGCGATTGAAACAAATGGAAGAAATTGTGCTACGCATTTGTAATTATCTTGGTTATGATTTTAATACGGTGGAATTAGCAATAAGAGATGGAGTTCCATATGCAATAGATTTTTGCAATCCTGCTCCCGACGCAGAACGCACAAGTGTTGGTGAAGAAAATTTTGCATGGGTGGTGGAAACTGCAGCGAACTATGCAATTGAAAGAGCCCTGGAACAAAAAGATGGGCAAGATAATTTGACATGGGGTGAATATGTGAAACGTGGCGCGAATAAAACTTCATTAGTATAGGAATTTGTAATTAGTAATTAGGAATTAGCAGAGTAAACACTGATATAACTTAATTAATGAATTATAAAGGATATAAAGAGTTGGAATGTTATATTCAAGCAAGACTGCTTAGAATGTATATTTCTGAATTAGTAAAAAAGTTCCCACAACATGAAAAGTTCTTGCTTACAGCACAAATTATAAACTCATCAAGATCAATAACCCGTAACATTGCTGAAGGTTATGGAAGATATACCTATACTGATACCAGGAATTTCTTTATAATATCCCGCGGTTCGGTAACTGAAACCATGGAACATCTTTCAACAGCAAATGACGAAAAATATATTACTGAAGATGAGTTAAAGTCAGGAGAACAGAGATGTGAATTAGTATTTAAACTCGTAAATGGCTATATTTCATACCTGGATAAATCAAAAACTAAAAAACATTCCACACAACCGAATTCCTAATTACAGATTCCTAATTCCTGAAAATGGCAACACTCAATTATAAAACATTCACTCTTGGCGTAGAAGAAGAATACATGGTGCTTGATCCTGAAACAAGGGAATTGAAAAGTCATGAACAGAAAATAGTACATGAAGGACAAAAAGTGATAAAGGATAAAGTGAAAGCGGAAATGCACCAGGCGGTAGTAGAAGTAGGAACGGATATTTGTGCTGATGCGGATGAAGCGTGGGAGGATGTAGCTGCATTGAGAAAAACAATTTCTGAGATTGCTGGTGGACTTGGTTTGGCTATGGGTGCTGCCGGTACCCATCCATTCAGCCATTGGGAAAGCCAATTGATAACGGATCATATCCGTTACAATGAATTAGTGAATGAATTGCAGGAAGCAGCACGCAGCAATTTAATTTTTGGATTGCATGTGCATGTCGGAATGGAAAATCGGGAGATGGCAAATCATATTGCAAACAGTACAAGATATTTTTTACCACACATATATGCATTAAGCACGAACTCTCCATTTTGGGAAGGAAGGCTCACCGGTTATAAATCTTTCCGGACAAAAGTGTTTGATAAATTTCCCCGCACGGGAATCCCTGAAGCATTTGAAAGCATCGATGCCTACGAAAACTA
>DASTZB010000450.1:0-5159 GCA_035764525.1 Chitinophagaceae bacterium
AACTGAAAGCCAGAAAGGATAATTTCCTTCAGTGCTTCTGACACCGGGCAGTGACATAATGCCTCCTGTAAGTTTGAAATACTTACTAAAATTGTAGGAAAGATTACCGGCTACAACTACCTGGGCTCCCTGTCCCTGGGATGCATTACTTGTCCATACATATAAAAAGTAAGTGAACTTCGGATCAAATGCCCAGCCGGTGAAATAAATACTTACTTTTTGTATCTGTATATCGTGCCTGGTATCTACTGTTTGCGTTTTCCCAAAACCATCTGTGTAGGTTTCATCAACCAGTTTTTGGTTAAGGTAACGCACATAGGTATATGGCCGGATGTTAAGTTCACCATACTTTGACTTGGCCACCCTGTGGCCCTGCATCATTCTATAAGGAACATATTTGCTTGTATCATCAAGATTGGCAATTGCCTCATTTCCCTGGGCATGCACCATAATATTTACAAATAAAACAAGGGTACTTGTAAACAGACTTCGCCAATTAACAGCTGTCTCTGATTTCATAAGTTAGTTTAATGGTTAAAAAAAGAAACCAACATAGTTTAGATAGAAAACAACCGGCCTTTATTATTGTGTCGGTTGTTTTCTACTTGCTGCTATCGATATCATTTTTTCGGTGTGATCTGGTAAGGATTTACACCTAATTGTTCAATTATGTATTTAATAGTTGCAATTGCTTTTGCACTATTGCCAGCAGGTGTTAATGGAGGAGAGATAACTGCAATTCCAAACTTGCCGGGAACTACAGCGATGATACCGCCACCAACTCCGGATTTAGCAGGTGCACCCGTTGCATAGAGCCACTGACCTGAGTCGTCATACAGACCTGCCGTTGCCATTACGGGTAAAACGTATTTTACTGTTTCAGGAGAGACACATTTTTTCTTGGTAACAGGATTTATTCCACCATTGGCAAGTGTTCCCGCCATCTCTGCAAGATCTTTTGCATTCACGCTGATAGCACATTGTTTGGTATAGATATCAGTGGACTGTACGGGATCAAAATACATTCTTCCGTAAGCATAAAGCAAATGAGCGATCGCCTGGTTGCGAAGATTATCGCCTGCTTCGCTTATATACACGGGCATATCAAGTGACAGTTGTCTGCCTGCAAAATCACTATGAACCTGGAGAATGCTTTTCCATTTGGCAGCAGAATCTGCTCCTTTTATAAGACTGGTTGATGCGATCGCTCCCGGATTTACCAATGGGTTAATTTCTTTTCCTTTCTGCATTTCCACGGCAACGATCGAATTAAATCTCATACCGGTGGCGTCTACTCCAATTTTATCCATTATAAATTTTGGACTATTTTCTTCAATTACTTTAGCCATCGTAAACACTTTGGAAATAGACTGAATTGATACAGCGCTTTTCAGATCGCCCTTGGTATACACCTGGCCATCGGTTGTTACGATCGCAATTCCATAAATGTTTGGATCTACACTGGCCAACTCCTTTATATAATCTGCATTTTTTCCTTCTTTCAGATCTTTAAATTTATTGTATGCATCATTTAATGCTTTTTCTATTTGTTCTTTGGTTTGTGCATGCAGGTTTGAAATTGCAAACACTGCAAACAATGCTGCCAGTAAAATACATTTGGCGGCATGTATCGGAATAATATATTTCATAGTTGTAAATTTTGAATTGTTGAAGAATTAATTCTGTCCGCCCTTTGCTTTAAAGAATGTAGTTGAGAAATTATATTTGAAAGAGAGCTGGATCTTCTTACAATCTGCTTTAAAACCATTTTCTCCTTCCCGTTGTCCCCACTGGAATTCAATGGCAGTCATAGTATTTTTAATTGGAGTAGTCCCAATAGTGAGCATGGCATACTGACCTTGTTTATAAGAAGTGGTTCCTGCCGCCGTTGCTGTGTTTTCGATGGAAACAGTTGAATAACCAAGAGATGTCCACACGGTAGGAGTCCAGTTATGATCAATCCATCCCATTATCCCGGTGACGGGTAAGGCCTTACCGTCAAGAGGTGCAGACGTAACACCGGTGAGAACAGTGCCAACATCATTAGGTGCATCCTGCATATAATTTTCGATGCCTTCGCCATACACAACGCTTCCTCTGAATACTGTGCTCTTTGTTAAATTGATCACTGTACTTAAATGAGCTCCCCAGCCTGTGACGCTTCCACTAAGGTCAGTGCCACCTTTATTAATGCGGATATCCTCCCATTTCAACGGGCGAAGAATACCTGCCAATTGAACGCTGCCCCATTTACCCCTTTTTTTAAAGTGGGCAGAAACATCAGGAGCAGAATTTCGACCTTTTACACTGTCCAGTACAGGCGAAGAAATTGTTCCTTTGTCTGCGCCGGCACCCGGACGTTCCAGGGCAATCCATAATTCTTTGTCAGCATCGTTTATCGGCATAAACCGAATTTGCACATTCCTGTAAAACACCATTCCGCAGGGACCCCAGTATTCCAGCGTGTTCGGCCATACATCTTCATCCATAAAAGGCGAGTGGGCCTGACCGGCAAGGAATTTTCCTAATTGACCGTAAGCATGGCGCAACCGCATAGTGGTTTGTCCTTCATCTGCACCGGTACCAAACATATCAAACTCGAACCTTACAGTCAGGTCACCCATTTTAGTCGGGGTGTAACCTTTAACACCAAAACGGGTTTGTCTTACACCAAAGAAAAATGTTCCATCCGGTGCAAACTGGTCTTTTCTTGTGGGCAGGCGGTTTAACCTCAATGCATCGAACCACCGCGAATCAATCTGGTCAAAATTGTAACCCATATCTACCATGGCGAAGCCATAGACTTCAAGGCTTTTTTGTGGTAATGAATCTTCTTGCGCCATCGCAACAAATGATACAAAAAGAAGCATAATTGCCGTAAGGATCTTTTTTGTACAGGTAATCATGGTTTTTGATTTAAAAATTTAAATAATAACTATTTGTTGATGTATAAAGTTCTTTTGTCAGACAGCTGTTAATAATGAGAACCGCCAAGGTTTTTATGAGTTTATCAAAGCAGTAACTTAATTTTCGCTATACCGCCGTGCCATACTCATTCTTGCCTCGGGGTAATTAGGTGGGTTGTGTCATACAAACCAGTTCAGGTGAATCTGGTGAAAATTAACAGACGTCTTTTTAGTCGTGTTTAAAGAGGGTTTGAAATTAGTCATGGTTTAAGATTTAGGTTTAAGTATAAATTATTTCCGTTCTTGCTTATTGATTTAGTCGATCAGGGTAAGAATTAAAATATAGACGCATCTATTTCTTGTTGACTAACAAGCTTGCTTTTACTTTAATATAATACGTAATTAAAAGCAAAAACCTCTGCTGTCACTGTGCTAAAAGTAACAGTATATTTAATCGGGTAGTAAGTATAAACGCTTTCTCAAACTGTCGGTGTAACAGCTACTAAAAATGAGCAACATAGAGTAACTTCAATCCAAGACAAGTCTTTAATAATATGCTTAATTAAATGTAGGATTTCCGTTTATATTCTCCAAAAAAAATATGGCTGATCGCATCAAAACAATATCACTAATTATAATTTATGTTGTTTGCAGAATAATTTTTTTATGCATGTTCATACCTCAAGTGCCACTAAAAAATTATCCGCCGTATTCGGAAGGTTATAAGATGTGATGTACTCATGTATGATCTGCTTTATCATGCTGCTGCGGAAATCAATTTTTTTTTCCTACTAACGTTTTGTCTTACTAAATGACAATGGAAAATAAAATGAATATTGGTTCGTATTCGTTTTCGGATAAACTTCATATATAAATAATATTCTTCTCACTCCATTCATATTTTTTTTTTAGAAGCAGGATTTTAACTTATTTTCATTATAAATCTTATCTTAAAAAAATCTTCAAAATCAACATTTATGAAAAAGATTCTTTTTTCAGCATTGACCATTTTTATTTTTTCCTGCCAGGATGAAAAAAAAGAACCGGAAATAGTTCCGACAACAGAAACTACAAAAGCATTACCCGAATTTGCATACGCGGTTGACCGGGCAAACTGGAAAATAGGTGACCCCGCTAATACAAAAATGGTATTGGATATGTATCATGCATGGGATGCAAATGATGCAAACGGCGTTGCCAGTTTTTTTGCTGATTCCGCTATGCTGGATCTGCCGAATGCCCAACGAATGGTTTTAAATAAGGACAATGTTTATGAAAAATTTGGAAAAGCAAGAAAACAGTACACCAACACTTCGCATAAGATCATATCAGCGATCTCGCTCCACAACGATGACCTCAATGAGGATTGGGTGCAGATCCTCTGCTATAATAAATGGTCTTACCAGGACGGCGCAAGAGATTCTATGCTTTATTTTGATAACTGGCGTTTAAATAACGGTAAGATCACTTACCTGAATACTTTGGAACAAACACCTCCGAAACCATTGCTGAAAAGACTTGAAACCAAATGATCTTTTAGCAAATACATATCTCATAAAAAAAACACTCACATAAAATTTATGTGAGTGTTTTTTATTAATAGCTTACTAAAAAAATAGCTCAGAGATAAATCAGAACATCGTGTTTTTATTATCTGATTCTTTTGGTTCGGCTTGCTCTACTGACCAATGCTCAGTAATTTTTCCATTCTCCACTTTGAAGATATCTATTCTTGCAAATACTTTACCGTTGGGAGCCACATCTCTTACCATTACCCATACTTTATCGCCATCGGCTGCTATCTGTTTTATGTCAACTTTTGTTTTAGGAAGATTTGCCCTGCTATAATATGGGCGCAGATCTCCTTTAAACCCTTCTTTGGTATCGTGTAAAAGAGGACTATGCTGAATAATATTATCCCCGATGTATTTGTCTATTGCGGTTGAATCTTTGTCGCCAAACAATGACTGAAGAAAATCTGAAACAAGTTTTTTATTTGCTTCGAGCTTTTGCTGATTTTCGTCAGCTGCGTTTGTCGCTGTAGTAGTGGTTGGAGCAACTTCAGTAGTTGCTGTCGTTTCTTTATCAGAAGCACCACTCGTACAAGCGGCAAATAAAATAGCGGTTGCCAATGCTGCTGAGATCAGCGTATGAAATTGTTTCATTTTTTACTTCATTTTAGTGATGGGATAAGTTATTATTTATAGCAATATAAGAAACTTTGAAAAACAAATATTAAAGTAATTGTTTTTT
>DASTZB010000451.1:0-11053 GCA_035764525.1 Chitinophagaceae bacterium
CAATATCATCATGCAGATCGGTGGCAATACTGTTTCTGACATTTTGCAATCGTAATAACTGGCGTATCCGGTATCGATAAAGCGAAAAAAAGAAAACAGCAATAGCAAGAATAGCTAAACCGATAAACCACCATTGTTTCCAAAATGGGGTGCTGATAAAAAATGAAAAAGCAGCAGGTGCTCCATGTTCTCCATTCCATCCTATGGTTTTAACTTCAAATGTATACTGACCCGGTGAAAGACTTGCATAAGATGCTTCGTGAATATTTTCCGGTTTGCTCCAGGTTGTGTCACTGCTTCCTTTCAGGCGATAGCTATACATCACTTGTTTTTCATTTATAAATCCAAGTGCACTGAATTCAAATCTTGCAGCATTTTGATTTGGCTTTAAAGAAATTTTTTCAGTTGGAGAAAGGATCGTTAATTTATTTTCAAGAACACCAAGGCTGGTTGACAATATGGTTGCTTGTAAAGGAGGCGTTTGGTGTATATTTTCTTCTCTAAAACTGGCAATGCCAGTATTTGCAACGCATATCCAATCATTCTCTTTGGTTGAAACTATGTTTCTAATTTCAGCAAAAAAATTAACGGCTTTACTGAAATTAAAAACACGATATCCTGAAGGTTCTTTTACCAGTTTGTCGAGACCGAGATAGTTACCAATCCAAATATCACCGGTCTTTGATTCTGCGAAGCAATTTACCCAATCTGACATAAGACCTGACTGCCGATTAAAATGGAGCATATCAAACTTGTTGCCCGGTTTTTGTATCAGGCAAAATGCTCCCCCATATCTTGTGCCTATCCAGATATTTTTTTTGCTGTCATCATACAACCCTCTTATTTGTCTCTGCCCGATGGTTGAAGTAACATCCCGTATATCATATACTGTATCTTCATTATTTTTTATAGCTATGCGAAACAGACCTTCATTCCATGTGCCTGCCCATACATAGCCATACCGGTCAATGGTCAGGCAAGTGATGCGATGAGGTAATAACTGTTTTATGAAGGTTTTTTTTACGGAAAACAATCCTTCATATCCACCAAGAAAGAACGTTCCATCGGAATGTTGGCGTCCAAAAACTACTCCCTGTACTTTCCTATCTAGTTTTTCAATAGGAATAACTGCGTTCGTTAAAGATTCCAACCTGCCTACATTACCCGGACAATAAACAAGTAGAGGCGAGGTGCCGGCAATGGGAGTCTGGTAATCATTAGTAACTCCTTTTATATTTTTGAACTCTTTTGTATTAATATTAAAATTTTGCAAACCATGCCTTGTTTGCAAAATTATTTTTTCATTCTCTAAATGAAAGATTGCATCCACATTGTTTTTAAATTCTTTGTTTTCGGTATTATAGAAGACAACATTGCTTTTAGATACCCATTTGGCCAGACCTAATGCTGTGCCTATCCAAAGATTATTTTCTTTGTCACGATAAAGGGTATAAATCATTGCCGATGGCAGGCCATCCTTTTCATTGTATACCTGGTAGCTGCCGTCAGGAAAGAGCCGTATTAGTCCCTTCATGGTCCCAATCCAAAAGCTTCCATCCTTTTCTTCGATGATTGACGTAACATTGGAATGATCTAATAAAAAGATATTGAAAGGTGGAGGGAGGGCAGAAAATAAGATCGGCTGGTTTTTTTTTGCAGGTATTTGCAAAAGTTTTAACCCGACAGATGAACATGCCCACACCCTGTTCTTTGAATCCTTAAAAATGTCAGAAAAAGTAACATTGGAAATTTTTGATCTGGAGAACACCGTAAGATCGCTGGTAAAAATGAGAAGATTATTATCCACGCCATCGCAGACAAGCAACGAATCATTATATCCAATGAGATGACCAAGTGCCGTGCCGGTCATTTGCTGGACAGGACGCATGATCGTATCATTTTTATATTCATAGAGTCCGCTGGAGTCAGTTGAAAAGAGAAGTCGGTTTTTAAAGAGTGTCGCATAATTTACTGCGCTTGCAAGCATGAATCCTTTCTGTATACTGTTATTTTGAATAACATCAACTGCGCCATTATTTTCAGTTATTAAGAGTTTGTTGCCGACTTCATAAAATGAATTGATGACATTATGCGAGAGGCCGTTAGTAGTTGTGTAGTTTGCAAACTTATAGCCATCATACCGGCTCAACCCTTCAAATGTACCTAACCAGATGAAACCTTTGTTGTCCTGGAAAATACGACGTATGGGATTGGCCACCAGTCCATCCTGGACAGTATATTTAATGAAATTAACCTGCTGAGCATTACTCAAAGAAATCAGCACACAAAAACAAATAAGCAGTATTGGCTTTTTAGAAAACATGTCTCTAAATTTACCAACATTTTTATAACTGCTAAAACCGCAAAAGCTGAATATGGAAACTGATTATAAAGAAAAATGAACTCAGTCGAGCTCATTTTTCTTTCTTGCATCATTGTATGCTATTCAAAAATATTAAACCGTCCTGCATTTCTTTTTAATGATCGCTCCTTCTGCAGTATAGAACACTTTACATTTTTCATTTCCTTTTGCTAATTCTATTTCGTAAACGGTGCGGGTACTGTTTTGTTCTGTTTCTACATCCTTAACTGTATACCCGCTATATTGTGTTTTCAGCAGGTCATTGATGTTTGCTGGCAATTTTGCGTTATTTGAATTCATCGTCATTGATTCAGTACGCACCCATTTGCCATTATCATAATAAGCAGAATAATCTGTTCCGTCCATTTTGAATCTTACTTCATAGTCAGTTGCATCCATATTATAATCCCAATCTGTAGGATAAAGATCAACTCTTTCTTCTGGTGTATAGCGATACCAAACTACTTCTGTTGAATTAGGGAAACGAGTTGTAAAATCGGTTGTCATCTCTGCCTGTGGATCATATTTGGTTAAATGTCTTTCTTTTTTCCTGGCAACGGTTCCTGTTGGGGTATAATGCACATTCCATTTTGTATCCCCTTTTACCAATTTTACTTCATATAAAGTTTGTTTATTATCATGCTCAAGATCCACATCTGCTATTCTGAATCCGGGATATTGTGTATTGATTGCTCTCATTACATCAGCAGGAATATCAATATTGTCAATCCTTTGAGATGACCGGATCCAGGTTCCATTATCATACCATGCTATATAATCTGCATCATCCCAATAAAAAGTTACATAATAATCTTTATCATCCAAACCATAATACCATGCTGTAGGATCCGCTGGTTGGGTTTTATCAGGAACATACTGATACCATACAACCTTGGTTGCTTTCGGATATTTTGTGTCAAAAGAAGTTTGAATGGCAACAGGTACTATCACAGTATCAACGGTCGAACATGAGACAGAAGATTTGGTTTGATCTCTTGATGCGATATTTACATCTGATATTTTAAATAAATTACCTCCCGCTATTATGATAGCGAAAAATATTATACTAAATGTCTTCATAATTTTAAAAGTTTAAACGTAAAGAAATAAGTGAGACTATTTTTCTACAATCCAACCCTGCAGGGATTGTTACTATCCAAAAACATTTGCTTTCACTTCTTTTGCACAAATTTTTATGCCAGAAAGAAATTTTGTGAATATCTCTCTAAGTAAAATTTAAATGGATGATTCTTCGTTTGGACATTAAAATTTCTCTTTCTTATCTTGTGATGTGAGCCGCTATCATTCTTATATCAATTCAACAAAAGATATTCTGAGTATTTACAAGGGAGAAGAACCTCTTTCATCTTTTCTAAAAAAATATTTTTCAGCATACAAAAAGTATGGGTCAAAGGACCGTAAGCAGATATCTAATTTAAGTTATTGTTTTTTCAGGATAGGCAAGGCTGTTATGAATGTTAGCATCGAAGAGAAAATATTAACCGGTTTATTTATTTGTTCCAATAATTCAAATGAAATACTTGCTGCTCTAAAACCTGAATGGAATGAAAAATGTGAACTGCCACTTAGTGAAAAATTATTAATTATAAATTCTTCATTTTTAATTTCTGAAGTTTTTCCCTGGAAAGAAGAATTGAGTGAAGGGATCGATCCTGAAAAATTTTGTGAATCATTTTTTATACAACCCGATTTTTTTCTTCGTTTGCGTCCAGGAAAAGAAAAGATCGTGGTGAAAAAAATCCAGCAGGCAGGAATTGATTTTAAAATGATCA
This sequence comes from Chitinophagaceae bacterium, assembly GCA_035764525.1. Lineage (GTDB taxonomy): Bacteria > Bacteroidota > Bacteroidia > Chitinophagales > Chitinophagaceae > VBAS01. The sequence goes on from DASTZB010000451.1 coordinate 4,156, forward strand.
CTGAAAGTTGTATTGCTTTGCCAAACTCTTCAAAGATCGACGGGGTCGTTGAACTGGATAAGGAGGCCATTATACAGGATCATAGTTCTCAAAGAACAGGCGGATTTATAGGATCCAAAATCTTAAATCTTAAATCTGAAATTACTGTATGGGATTGCTGCGCCGGGAGCGGAGGTAAATCGATCATGGCGTATGATATTAATCCAAAGATCGATCTTACTGTTTCAGATACAAGAGAAAGTATCCTTGTTAATTTACAAAAGAGATTTGCGAACGCAGGAATAAAAAGTTATAAAAGTATTATCGCCGATCTTGCAATCCGAAATCAATTTTCACCTTCCAACTTTCAACTTATTATTGCTGATGTTCCCTGCACAGGCAGCGGCACATGGAGCCGTACACCTGAGCAGCTGTATTTTTTTGCCGAAAGTGAGATTGAAAGATATGCAGCTTTACAAAAAAAAATTGTCTCTAATGTAATTCCTCATTTGAAACCCGGCGGGTCATTTGTTTACATTACCTGCTCAGTATTTAAAAAAGAAAACGAGGATGTAGTAACATATATAAAAGAAAATTTCCATTTGAAATTAAAGCAAATGGAAGTTTTAAAAGGTTATGACAAAAAAGCTGATTCGATGTTTGTAGCTGTGTTTGGGAAAGACTTATAATTTTATGAATTCAGCGGTACCGATCAGATTATTCTTATTATAAACATTAATGAAATATTTCCCTTTTGCGAGTTTACTTATAGGAATATCAATAATTTTTTTGCCCGAGCCTTTTGATTCCTGGATCCTTTGTAACAATCTTCCATTCATATCGTAAACAAGTATTGGCATAGATGGAACATCATCTGTTGTTTCAATTACTAATGTTGCTGTATTGCCAATGGCAGGATTTGGTCTGACCAGTACATTATCCTTAGTACCAGGGATCTGTACACATGAGGAGGCAATGGTGGCAGTTGTTGTATCAATATATACATCAGTAAAAGTAGCTGGTGCTGTATCGATGATCTGTCTTATTCGATATGAAAAAGCTCCGGATGAACCTATTGGTAAATTATTGATGAATTCATAACTATGCGTTGTTAATGAAACACCGGGTGTTGGAGTGATCTCACCAATTTTTGTAAAACTTGTTTCACCCGGGCCTTTTCTTTCTATCTCATATTTCATGGCACCTATCTCCTTACTGGTCCAGTTTACAAAAATTCTGCACCCATTGATTGTTGAAGTTGATGTAGCAAATTCAGTAAGCAATGTTCCAAAGGCCGCTTTTAAGTCAGGAATACCATAACCAATTCTATCATTCGGTGTCGAAGCAATACTACCAGCTTCCCGCAATGCTCTTACGATTCGCATATTATTGTATTCAGGAAACCCTTGCCAAAGAATAGATGCTAACCCAGCCATATTTGGGCAAGCAAAGGAAGTTCCGTTACCTGTAACAACAGTGTTACTTGTCGATTGAACCATTGCACTGACACCAATTGAAGCAACATCAGGTTTTACTTGTCCATCACTTGATGGTCCATAACTCGAAAATGAGCCGACTGCTCCACTTGTATTTACTGCTCCGATTGCAAGAATACTGTCTCCATCCGCCGGAGTAATAATAAAATGCCATGCTGCACTGCCTTCATTGCCTGCCGCATTTACAAATAAAATTCCCTTTTTAGCAGCAAGATCAGCGCCAATGGCAGCCATCGTTGTGTTACCATTCATTTGCGCATATGTATGATCAAATGAGGCATCATCAAAATCAGAATAACCTAATGAAGCGGATATAACATCAGCACCGGCGCTGTCTGCTCTTTCCATTCCGCATACCATATTGAACTCTTCGATTGGGTATTCACTATTAACATCTTCCGTACGATACAACATGAAATTTGCTTTTGGTGCTTTCCCAATAAATTGACCGGGAATATTTGCAGCGATAGTTGACAAGCACTGCATACCATGCGGATGATCATCTGAAACAGTAGCGTTATTAGAATAAAAATCCCATGTATCCAGCACCTGGTGATTAATTATAATGCTATCCATGGCATCAAGCGCGGTATAATTAAAAAATCCACCATCAAGTAAAGCGATCACCATTCCTTGTCCGCGCAAACCGATATTATGTAAAAATTGTCCTTTATGCAGTTTTATCTCAGCAAGAGAGCCTGCTCCATAATTAAAAAAATCATTTATACCCGCACTTCTTTGAGAAGAAATATAAGGTTGGTCCGCAATAGTTAATTTTTCAGTAGTATCATTTTGCGTTCGTGCCGCTATCGGCGCAACTGATTGTACAAATGAAAATCCATTAATAGTTGTGATGGCATTTGGATCTGAAGTTTGAATAGAAACACTATTATGCCATTTGGAAATATTTAATACTGTGACGTTTGGAACATTTCTTATTTGAGTAATGTAAGAAGGTGTTACCGGCAAGTCAGTACTGTCAATAGCAATACCATATCTTGTTCTTCTGTCGATAGCTCTCTGCGATAAATAGGCTGTAGGAGTTGAAAGTGAAAAGGTGCTTCCGCCCTTATTTCTAAGCTTTATTACATAACGGGTGAACTGTGCGCTGGCATCTGCAAAAAACAAAAAGCTTCCAAAAAGTACAATGATCAGTTTCTTCATTCAGGACGACTTTTAGTCCTTCCAAAAATACTAATTAATAAGGAAGATCAATTGTGATCGACCATCCACATTTTGATGCCGAACCCTGTTTTAAAACCTAAGATGCCGGGAGGCGAACCAGGGGATGGCGGCTGGTATTCCCACATTATAAAATCACGGGTAACAAGACCTATATTTTTTGCATATCTCTCGGTGGCCAATGTTCTATACCCGGGTATGCTATAATTAGTAACAGGAGCATTGCCTGCTTCGTCTATCTGGAATATTGTATATACATCATTCACTGACTTCCCGCCAATAGTTGTAGTAGATTCATAGTTCTCAATATTATAATCCCAGGCATTCATATCATCATCATTAAAAAATGTAGCAATGGAGCCAAACGGATCACGTGCCAGGTATTTATTTCCTTTCCAGTCAGTATTTAATTTAAATGGCAGATGAAGTTTTATATAACGAAGATTATCTTCAATTACTTCTGCCTCGTCAGTCAGAGGAGTAATAAAATAAGTTCCATTTTCAACCCATGGCTGGGTACCCAGTGAATCACGTAGATAACGAAGGATGCGATAGCTTGGTCTTCCAAGATTGTCTGCTATTTGTGCATCAACAACATGTTTTACCTGGTATCGGTGAAGTTCTTCATTTCTCCCAAGGTTTGTAAAAACGGTTGAGTCTAACCTGTAAGTGATATACTTGCCAACTGCCAAAGGCAAATAATCAGCAATAGCTTCTGTCTTAAATTCTTCAGTTTCTTTTTCGCATGAAGTAATGGAAAAAAGAAAACCAATCGCGGCTAAAAATTGTATCAGGTTCTTCGATCTCATAAGATTCATGATCAATAAGGGTACATTAGATTTATAATGGAACCAACGGCGGTTCAAAACTAAAAACAAAAACCGGGAAACACAATTCCCGGCTTCTATAACGAGCTTCTTTGTTGTTTATTGCCTTCTAAGGAGTTCAGCGTCAGGAGTTCTGAGTTTTTGAGTCCGGACTATTTATTTAAGGTTCCTGACTGAATTATCCCGCCTCCTAAAACATCATCGCCTTCATAGAAAACAGCGCTTTGCCCCGGTGCAATACCCTTTACATGTTCATAGAATTTTACTTGCATTGAGCCATTTTCAGGATAAATATTTGACAACGCACCTTTGTCCTTGTAACGAATTTTTGTAACTGCTTCCATTCCGGGTGTTATGAAATCGTATTTGATCAAATTCAACTTGCCCACCAGCATTTTATTTTGTTCAAGGTCTTCTTCATCTCCTAAAACCACAGTGTTGGTACCAGGGTCAATCTTGGTTACAAACACAGGACGACCAAGAGCAATATCCAAACCTTTGCGTTGCCCAATTGTATAAAATGGATAGCCTTTATGTTTACCTAAAACATTTCCGTTCTTATCAATAAAGTTTCCGCCATCAACTCTTTCTTCCAGGCCTCCTACATTTCTTTTTAGAAAACCACGGTAATCGTTATCGGGAACAAAACAAATTTCATAGCTCTCACTTTTTTTTGCCAGTTCAGGATAACCATAATCAAAAGCCATTTGACGGATCTCTGTTTTTCTATAAGGTCCCAATGGCAATATAGTTCTGCTCAACAGATCTTGCTGTAATCCCCACAATACGTAACTCTGATCTTTTGTATCATCAATTGCTTTGCTTACAACAAATCTTCCATTGTCATGCTGACGAATTTTTGCATAGTGACCTGTTGCGATAAAATCACAACCTAACGCATCTGCCCTTTTTAATAATGCTCTCCATTTAATATGTGTATTGCAAAGAACACATGGATTTGGTGTACGACCTGCCAGATATTCTTCAACAAAATTCTCAATTACAAAACCACCAAACTCTTCGCGGATATCAAGAATATAATGAGCAAAGCCATGTTCAACGGCAGCTTGCCTTGCATCATTAAATGAATCAAGATTGCAGCATCCTGTTTCTTTTTTACTGCCGCCACTCGCTGCATAGTCCCATGTTTTCATGGTAATGCCTACTACTTCATAACCTTCATCATGAAGCATCAATGCGGTAATCGTGCTGTCGATACCGCCACTCATTGCCACCAATACTTTTCCTTTCTTACTCATGGGTTTTATAAAAAATGAGAACCGCAAATGTACGAAATTGCCGCGTGGCGGATGATTTGAAACCAAAAGTTCTTTTCAGGCAGAGATTTTCATAAATTGATAATCCTTATGCCCGCCATGCGAACTATTTGTGTTCCCCGGGGGAAGTTTCGTAAAAGGAAAAGCTCTCGTAAATGAGAGCTTAAATTTAGCATGCTGCAGTACTTGAAAATTTATCTTATTGTGAACTTGTAGCAATCACTGATCAACACGACAGCTGAACTTACTGCATCAATTACCTGGAAGTGAATATCGAAAGATGAGCCGGAAGGAAAGGCAGATAAGCTACGCCACAGATCCTGGTTGCCTATCCCATTTTCATCAGTGAAAATACTTTGTGCTGTTGATCCGAGACCGAGTGTAAGCCATGCGGTACTGGTACAATTCCCGTCAACAACATTTGCAGCATCAACAGCACGTTGAAGTTTGTATTCATGATTTGGTGCAAGATCGCGAACCCATACGCCAAGATTTACAATCCTGTCAACATCATTATCCTGCCTGAATTTTACGTGTCCAAATCTTCCACCATTTCCACGAAGAATAACTTCAAGATTAAATGGAGGGTTGGCAGGCGTTGGCGATTTCGATACCGAAGTTGCAAATTCGGATTCAGTTGTTTGTTGATTTTGTGAAACCTGTTTTTGGCAGGAAACAATTGTGAGCAGGCTAACGACTAACAGGCTCCTAAAAGATGAAAAGGTGGTTGTAGAATTCATAATACATGTTTTTAGATGAAATAACTAGATGGTGGAATCCAATTAAAGGAGTTTAATTTTCGATATTCTATCAAGGTAGTCTTTTTAAATGGCACAAGTTGATTTTTCTGGTTTGCTTAGTGAGCCCATTGGTAAAGCTTCATGATTAAGTAAGCACGGGTTTTTGATTAAGCTGCCCCGATTCTTCGAGGCAGTTTTTTTATTTTATTTCAATTCAGGATTTTCAGGAAATAGAAGCCTGTACTATTTGTTCGATATTTAATTTTCTCATTGCCATAAATGCCTGTGCAGCCTTTCCTGCTTTGGCAGGATCACTCATTATTTTATTCAATACAGTTGGAATGATCTGCCACGACACACCAAATTTATCCTTCAACCATCCGCACATACTTTCTTCTCCGCTTTCAGTAAGCTTTTCCCAGTAATAATCTATTTCCTTTTGTGTTTCACAATGTATGGTAAGTGATATGCCTTCAGTAAAAGTAAAATTGTGTGGCGCCGCACTTTCCATGATCATAAATTTCTGATCGTTCAAAGAAAACTGTGCATGTTTTACTTTTCCTTCCTGGTCGGGTAATTCATTTGCGCCATAACGAAGAATGCCATCAACCTTTACATTTTTAAAAATTGAAGAATAATGTGCAAAGGCTTCATCTGCTCTTCCATATTGTTTACCGGTGAACATAAGGCAGGGTGTTATTTTCTGACCCACATCACTTATTTTTCCTAATGCTATTTGCCACGAGATACCAAACTTGTCATTGATCCATCCGTACTTTTCGCTCCAGGGATATTTATCCAAAGGCATCAACACGGTACCTTCTTTGCTGAATGCATTCCAGATATTATTTAACTCACCTTCCTTTTCACAGATATAAAAAAAAGAAATAGAGGGATTGGGTTTATACATCGGGCCTCCATCTAAGAGAGTGATGCTATGTCCCGAGACATTAATTGCTGTAACAATTGGTGATTGCGCAGTGATCTTTGCATCAGCAAAAACTGAACAATATAATGCAGCAGCTTCTTTTGCCTGGCCATTATACCAAAGACAAGGGGTTATATTCTCTTTCATTGTTTAAATATTTTATAAGCAAACTTATGAAAGGATATGGGCAGAGAATAGAATAAAAACGACACTACTGATCTTTTTCTTTCAGACCCGATCGTAAATAGTCATTAGGGGTGATCTGCGTGAATTCTTTGAATGAACGGATAAAATGGCTTTGATCTGCAAAACCGTTATCGTAAGCAATATCCGTGAGCTTATTAAATTCTTTCCCTCTTAATTTTTCAAATGAAACCTGGATCTGGCAGATCCGCCTGTATTGATTCGGCGTAACTCCCACATATTTTTTAAAGGTCCTTTGAAAAGTTCTTTCATTAAGATCTAATTT
>DASTZB010000452.1:0-2190 GCA_035764525.1 Chitinophagaceae bacterium
GGTTTTATAAGAGCCGGTAAAAAAATAACCATCGAAAGGAAGTTGCAATAACATTTCCCCTGTCTTTTTTCGACCAACAGCAATATGAAAAACATTTTCGGGAATCCCTGCTTCTTTTAATAGCTTTTCAATTTCAAGACCTGTTAATGTTGAATATTCAGAAGGTTTATACATTACCGCATTACCTGCAAGCAGTGCCGGAACAAAAACATTCACACCCACCAGGAAAGGATAATTCCATGCAGAAATATTACAAACAACGCCGAGCGGTTCGTATCTAATCTTCTCTTCCAAACCTTTTTCTGAAACCATCGTTTCGTCAGATAAATACTTCTCTGCATTTTCTGTAAGCCATTTTATTCTTGTTCTTGCACCATTTACTTCGTTTCGTGATTGCTGAATTGGTTTTCCAACCTCTGCTGTCAGGATAGCAGCGAGCCGTTCAATATTTTTTTCCAGGAGTTCAGAAAATGTTTTTAATAGTTGTACTCTTTCAATAAGGGAACTTTTTTGCCAGGAAGGCTGAGCATTTCGCAATAATTCAAATTTTGAAGCTAATGTTCCTTTTGTATCTTCTGTTAATTCAGAAATTATTTCCTCTGTAGCAGGGTTAATGATCTGCATGCGGTTTATTTTATGTGTTATTTCTAACTGCTTTCAAAAATTGTTGCTTGATATTTTCCGAAAAAGGATTTTCTTCTTTGTTCTTCATTCTTTCCGGGTGCCATTGCACACAAAGCATGAATGCTTTGTCCGATTTGTTTTTGAATTCAAGTCCTTCAATGATCCTTTCATTATCGTCATCATAAGCATTAACGGTCAGATTTTTACCAATTGCATTCGGATCGATGGCTTGGTGATGAGCACTGTTTACACGACCATTTTCAGAGTTGGCGATTGTGGAGAGTAAAGTTCCTGCTTCAGAAATAATATTGTGTTCCTTATCTGACTCCTCTTTTTTATGTCTTTCATTTCCATTGTCAAGATCTTGTATCAACTTACCACCTTCCAAAACATTTATCAATTGCATTCCCCTGCATATTCCAAGCACAGGTAATTTCTTTTCCTGCGAAGACCGATAGATCTTTTCTTCAAATGCATCCCGTTCTGGTTGAAAAGTTCCGGGCCTGTTATTGTAAATTGATTTGCCTTTATAGAAATCCGGATGAACATCCACTCCACCGGTAAGAATAAACCCATGACATTTATAAATATCTTCTGAATTATTTTTTTGAAAAGAGAGTTCTACCAATTCAAGATCATCCTGCATATCTTCTTTCGTGATCCAGTTCCAATAATTTTCAAACGAAGTTTTTGTATAACTGATACCGATCTTTTTTTTCATAACGCTTTACTATATAAATTTCTGAAATCTTCGCGACTAACAGGTTTTGGATTATTGGGATGAGCAAAGTCGGCAATGGCAAGATCTGCTAAAGTTTCTATATGTTCATTTTTTACACCAATATCTTTTAAATGATGCGGGATATTGATTTTTGAATTCAATTCAAATAAATATTTTATAACCGCTTCACCTGTTTCTTCTTTTAAATTCAATGCCCTGGCTATCTTTTTGAATTTATCTTCAAAGCCGGCGATATTGAATTCCATCCCATAGGGAATGTTGACTGCGTTGGCTAATCCATGATGCGTATCCAGCAAAGAAGAAAGTGGATGTGCTAATGAATGAACAACTCCCAAACCTTTTTGAAAGGCTACCGCACCCATTAGTGATGCTATCAACATTTTGCTTCGACTATCGCCATCGGGTTTATTAACTGCTTTTTCTAATGCATGGCTTATCAGTGATATTCCTTCCAATGCAATTCCTTCACACAATGGATGAGGCATTTTGGCAAGATAAGCTTCCATATTATGCGTCAACGCATCCATACCTGTTGCGGCTGTGATATGTGGTGGTAGATCCATCGTTAATTGTGGATCAGCAAAAACTATTTTAGCAAGCAGCTTTGGTGAAAAAAGAATTTTCTTCTGGTGCGTTTCATCATCAGCAATGATAGCACTGCGTCCTACTTCACTGCCGGTACCCGCTGTCGTCGGGATCGTAATAAAATGAGGAACATCATTTGTAACATAAATATCACCACCGATCAGGTCATCATATTTAAAAAGATCCTCACGATGATTTATTCTTAAAACAATAGCTCTTGCTACATCAAGCGCTGCACC
>DASTZB010000453.1:0-3587 GCA_035764525.1 Chitinophagaceae bacterium
AGCCGGTGATGCAAGAAAAGCTACAACATTTGCAATTTCTTCAGCTATTCCCAAACGCTTTGCCGGTATAGTGCCGATCATTTCTTTTTTGATAACGTCATCATCAACTCCTCTTCCCTTTGCTATTGCTGAAATTAAATCGCCTAACCGTTTAGTATCAGTAAGGCCGGGCAATATATTATTCACTGTGATCCCAAACTGTCCCACTTCATTTGAAAACGTTTTCGCCCATGAGGCTACTGCCGCTCTTGTTGTATTCGATACACCAAGATTTTGCAGTGGAATGCGGACTGATGTGGAAATAATATTGATGATCCGACCATAACTGGCAGTTTTCATGCCTGGTAAAACTGCCTGCGCAAGAATGTGGTTATTGATGAGATGCTGCTTAAATGCGTTCTCAAATTCGTCAACTCCTGCATTAACTATTGGCCCGGGGTTGGGTCCACCCGTATTGTTTATTAAAATATGAACAGGATGTTTGGCAACATGCTCTTCAATTGCTTTTTTAACCTCTTCCGGATTACTAAAATCAGCCACCAAATAATTATGTTGTTGTCTTAAGGCGATATCAAGATTATGTACAACATCTTTTAATGCTACTTCATTTCTTGCCATCAAAGTACAATTAGCACCAAGCAATGCAAGTTCTTCAGCTACAGCAAGACCAATACCTTGTGTACTTCCACAAACAACTGCATTTTTTCCTTCGAGTGAAAGATTCATAAAGTCAAACCTAAGAAAAATGCAGTAATTTCCTTTTAATAAATAAGGAGGGAATATGATCAAAACGTTTGGTCTCACTCATATTGCACTTCCCGTAAAAGACGTAAAACGTTCTTCGGCATTTTATCAAAAGATCTTTGGTGTAAAAGAAATGTATCGTTATCCTGATTTTATACAGGTACAAACTCCGGGTAGTAAAGACATTATTGTTTTTGAAAAACAGAAAAAGAAAACTGCTGCTACAAAAAACAATTTTCATTTCGGGTTCAGGTTGCCAAAACCCTCAGATCTGAAACCAATTATTAAAAAGATAAAAGATGCGGGAGGAAAGATAAAAGAAGCAGGTGAGTTTGTTCCCGGCGAGCCTTATGTTTTCTTCTACGATCCAGATGGCTATAAAGTGGAAATATGGTTTGAAAAAATACCTCGTTCGCTAAAATCATTCAATTAATCATTTAAACAGATCAGGATAATCAGTAATGATCCCATCCACACCCATCTTCTGAAGTTTTTTAATCTGCTTTTTATCATTCACGGTCCACGGTATAATTTTCATCCCCTTATCGTGACATTGTTTCACCAATTTATCATCCACTAATGTTTGATTAGGACTATAATATTCCGGTGTATATCCAAGTTTGTTTAATTGTCCTTCAAAATCATTTTCATCTGAATCTTCGATCAGCATCGATGTTTTGATTGATGGATATTTTTCATGAATATATTTTAATGATCTGAAATCGAATGATTGAATAATAACACGATCTTCAATTTTCTTTTCTTTGATAACGGCAATCATCAAATCTGCAAACTCTGATGGTACAGGATGGAACCTGTTATCCCCGGCAGGCAAACTTTTAGTCTCGATATTATATTTAACCTTTGGCAAATTCTTTTTTATCAGGTAAGATTCAACACTATCGATCAAATCACTCAACAAAGGCTTTGTAGCTTTCATTTTTTGTTGTTGCGGAAACCGTGGATGGGGTTTCATTCCTACATCATATTTTACCACTTCATCATAATTCATTTGATAAATATTATACTGCATCGCTTCACCGGGGTTAATAAATGATCCATCCGGTTTTGTTGTGATCTCCGTTTCAAACCATGGCTCATGTGATACCACCACTTTATTATCTTTTGTGATCACTACATCCATTTCTAAAGTAGTTACGCCGAGATCAATTGCTTTTAACATGGCGGGTATGGTATTCTCCGGCATCAATCCGCGACAACCCCTGTGGCCTTCGACATCAAAAGGAGGTTTTTGAAAATTTCCTTCATTAATAAAAGTCATAAAGAAGAAAGGGATATATAGTGACGAGAAATATTTCATTTACCAAATAATTGATGTTGTCTTTTTTTCATCTCTTCCGCAATAAACTTGCCGTCACTCCCTTGTTCATTTAATTTACCGATAATGGTATGGAAGCTTTTTTCATCACGATTCTGGCTAAGTTTAAAAACATTTTCGATCGATGTTATTTCCACTTCAAACGCTATAATAGCTTTCATTAATCGTCCCGTGTATTCAGACGGTAAGTTATCGAATATGGTTGTAGAAGCTGTATTATTATTTTCGTAATGAAGGGTCAATCTCCTAAGAATTGCTACCAGGTCATCTCCATTTCCAAACCGTATGTGTCCTTTGGCGTGTACACTCATGTAATTCCATGTGCTGGCCTGGTGCGGATCATCATACCACGTACCACTCACATATACATGAGGGCTTGTAAACACAGCCAGCACACTATCATTTTGTTCAAATGCTTTGTGATGATCAGTGTTTCGCATAATATGCCCTGTTAAAAAAAGTTTATCATTTTTTTCATCAATAAAGACCGGCACCTGTGTGGCAACGGGTTTATTTTCTTCAGTCACACCAGTTAGAAAAACAAATGGATGCTCCCGCATGAACTGTAACACAACCTCTGCATCTTCTTCTTTAAAATAAGGGAGATTATACATGAAGCGAATTTAGTATTTACCGTTCATTCTTGTTATAATCGTATAATTTAAAAAAAACCTATCTTTTGAACCCAAAACTTTAATTATGAAACTGATCTTTCTTTATGGATTGCTGACAACTGGGATCATTGGAGCAGCACAAACAACCGATACGATAAGGCATAATGTCGTAAGACTTGGCAAAGTTGTGGGCAAGCATCTCAGCTGGAAAACCGGGACTAATGACCAAAACTATTACTTTGAATTTAATGATCGCGGCAGAGGGCCATCCATTACTTCTCACAGTAAATCAGATAGTAAAGGAAATATTGTATTGCAAGAGATAAAGGGTGTTGATTACTTTAAGACCAAAGTGGAAGAAAAATTTGAAGTAAAAAATGGTAAAGCTTCATGGAAAAATAAATTTGAAAATGAATCTGTGCCATATAAAGGCGAATTATACTCGAATATGTATGGAAACCCCGGCGAAATAGAACTCAGCCTGAAAATCATGAAAAATTCTGTTTCAAAAAAAGTAAACATACTCCCTTCCGGTACGCTTAGTTATACCATGGTAAAAGAAGAAACAGTAAAAGACGAAAACAATAACAGCCTAACGATTCAATTAATAGGGTTTTCAGGATTAGGCGGCCCTCCTAACTATAATTGGTTTACAAAAGAAGGTAATTACTTTGGCAGTCTGAGCGATTGGACTTCCATAATCCAGGCAGGCTATGAAAAAAACATTGATATTCTTTTACCGATACAAAAAAAATTCGAGGATAATTTCTATACAAATCTTGCAAAAACGGTAACAGAAAAAAACAGCGACGGTATTGCCATTAAAAACGTCACAGTTTTTAATGCCTCAGAAGGAAGCACTTTTATTAATGGCACTGTACTGATAAAAG
>DASTZB010000454.1:0-2343 GCA_035764525.1 Chitinophagaceae bacterium
CCATAATCTTGCGCCATCCAGATGAAGTGCAAGATCATTTTCACTGCACACTTGTTTTATTTTTTTTATTTCATTAAAATCATAGCAACTGCCGCCGCCCCGGTTATTTGTATTTTCAAGGCATACTATGCTTGTATTAGCCTTATGATTATCATCCTCGTTGATTGCAGCTTTTACCTGGTCGGCATTCATTCTTCCCCTGTCACCATATAAAAGCTTAACTGATGCACCGGAATTAAAAGCGATGCCCCCGCCTTCATATTGATAAACATGGGCACTCTCGTCACAAATTACTTCATCACCAGGTTGTGTGTGGCACTTTATAGCAATTTGATTTGTCATAGTTCCGGAAGGGCAGAAGAGGCCAGACTCCATTCCAAACATATCCGCAGACATTTGTTCCAATTCATTTATTGAAGGGTCTTCGCCAAAAACATCATCACCAACTTTTGCTGTCATCATTGCTTTGAGCATAGCTGGTGTCGGTTTTGTTACTGTGTCCGATCTAAAATCAATAATCATCGTTCAAATTTCCTGCAATATAAAACAGGCGGTCGGTGAAACCGAAACTCCTCTTTAAACCGGGACACTTGCGTTTTGGCCGACCCTTGATGTCGCTTTACCGGTCAGGCATTGTCATTCGCATACTACGCTGCTACCTTCATCTCAGAATTGATCACTAGTGATTAAAACCCTTTAAATAACCTAAATACCACTAATCATGAAAAGCAAGATTAATGTAACCGCCTTTTGAGGCCTGCGTCATATTGATGTCATGGGAATCGGCCACTTATCAATAAATATGGCCGCTTATTTTAAAACAATGTACTTGGCATTAACAAGTACCTATCTTTGAACTGTAATATCTAAAAACGAGTACTTAATTCTATAAACCATTAAAAATGAGAAAGTTTTTGACTTTATTAATAGCCATTATAACCTTATCCTTTGCAGGCAACGCACAAAAGGGCTCTGGAAAAGTGTCCGGGCAAGTTATTGACGGAAATACCAAAACTATCGAGGCAGCAACGATCACTTTGCTTAGAGCTAAGGATTCAAGTGTAGCTAAAATCAGTGCAGCAAATAAGGATGGCAATTTTGTATTTGAAAATGTGGCCGATGGGAAATATCTGGTTTCAATTACAGCCGTTGGGCATACTAAAGGGTTTTCAGAAACATTTGAGATCACTCCGTCAAATGCTAATGTGATTCTTAAAACAATGGAACTAATCCCGCTTGCCAAAAATCTTGCTGGGGTAACAGTGGCGGCTAAAAAACCTTTGATCGAACAGAAAATAGATAGAACGATCGTGAATGTCGAAGCGTCGATCACCAATGTGGGTACTTCAGCTTTAGAAGTATTGGAAAAATCTCCAGGAGTTTCAATTGATAAGGATGGCAACATCAGCCTAAAAGGAAAACAAGGGGTACAGGTGTATATTGATGGAAGGCCTTCTTATTTGTCGGGTGCAGACCTTGCAATTTACCTGCGCAATCTAAGCAGCAATCAGCTGGATCAAATTGAAATAATGACTAATCCGCCTGCAAAATATGATGCAGCTGGTAACGCTGGTATCATTAATATAAAAACTAAAAAGACGAAGCAATTTGGATATAGTGGAAGCATATCTTCTACATGGGCGCAGGGACGTTATCCAAAAGTGAATGAATCATTTACTTTTAATTATAGAAAAAATAAATTGAACCTGTTTACAACTCTTGGATATAACTATCGTAAAAATTGGCAGGATCTTGATATTCAAAGAAAGTTCATCGAACATTCCACTAAAGAGATAAAATCACATTTTGAACAGGAATCAAGAATTAAAGAAGAAGGCAAATCTTATAATGCGAAAGTTGGGTTTGATTATTTTTTGAATAAGAAAACAACAGTTGGTGCCGTATTTACGGGATATTATAATCCAGGATTATTCAGTAACCAAAGTGATGTTCTTATTTATGATGCAAATCATTTCTTATTGAGCAATACACTTGCTAAAACAAGTAATGACAGGGAATGGAAAAATTTCAGTACAAATGTAAACTTCCGTCGCTTGCTCGATACTACCGGGCAGGAGATCACTGCTGACCTTGATTATCTTACATACAGAACGACAAATTCACAATACCTGATCAATGCCTATTATGATCCTAATGGCACACCAACCAACAAGCCAGATACGTTGCTCGGCAGCTTGCCACAAGACATAAATATTTATTCCGCTAAAGTTGATTACACATTACCACTAAAAAAAGGAGCAAAGTTTGAAGCAGGCGCTAAAACAAGTTATGTGGAAACTGATAACAATGCAATCTACGATAGCATTAATTATGGTATGAGAG
>DASTZB010000455.1:0-28887 GCA_035764525.1 Chitinophagaceae bacterium
TAAAGAGCTATAAGCAAGATTGAGCAGTCTTTCTTCTTTATCTTTTACATTCTTTGTAATAATGCGAATGAATTTGGCTGCTATGCTAAGATCTCCAAAGATCATTTTGTGAAAATCCTCCCGTGGTATTTGCATGATCTCAGCGTCTTCAAGAATAACTGCACTGTCATCGTAATTTTTATCTTCGATCAAAGCGGGGTAACCTATAAAATCTCCTTCACTAAAAAGATCAGTGATATATTCTTTACCATCTTCATGTGTTTTAAAGCCTTTTACTTTTCCTTTCACCACATAATATAAAAGTTTCGGCCGCTTGCCCTCCTGGTAAAGCGGTTGCTTTTTACTATATGATTCTACATTATACTGATCGGCCAGTTGTTTCATCAGACCGCTATCCTTAACATCTTTTATGAATTGCGATAAACCTTGCTGAGATAGCGCATATTTATTTCCGAGTATCTCTGCTTTTTTAAGCCTTATTTCTATCGCATTCAAAAGCTCAATATCTTCAAATGGTTTAGTAACATAGTCATCAGCACCCATTTCCATTCCCTTGCGGAAATCGCTTCTTTCTGTTTTTGCGGTTAGAAAAATAAAAGGAATTGATTGTGTGGTTTCATTTTTCCTTAGCATGTGAAGCACACCATAGCCATCCAGCTCAGGCATCATAATATCACAAACAATTACATCAGGTTTTTCTTTAACGGCAATATCAACTCCCTTTTTCCCATTTTCGGCAGTAAAAGTTTTGTACCCGGCAAGGTCTAATATCTCCGCTGTATTTTCTCTGATGTCTTTATTATCTTCTATAACAAGAATTGATTTCATGAATTATTATTTGTAATGTTTGGAAATGTTATGGTGATCGAAGTGCCTTTTCCCAATGTGCTTTGCAAATTTACAGTACCATTGATAAGATCAAGGTATCTTTTTACAATGTGAAGGCCAAGCCCCGTTCCTTGTATATTGGTAACGTTAGATGCCCTGTAAAACATGGTGAATAAATGTTCCTGGTCTTTTTGGGAAATGCCAATTCCTTTATCGGATACGGTTATTGAATTTTTTTCACCGTCACTGTTTACTGAAATTGTAATAGGGGAATCTTCTTCAGAAAACTTAGCAGCGTTGCTTATCAGGTTGATCAGGATATTTCTCAACAATTTTTTATCGGCATGTATTTTTTCCTCTCCTTCATATTTAAAATTGAATTTTTGCCCCGGTTTCAATACTACTTTCACATCGGCTAAAGTTTCGTTTATCATTTCCGGGAAATTAAATTCATGTGGGTCAGCAGTTATGCGCCCTTCATCAAGTTTCCCTAACGATAGAAAATCCTCCAGGATATCATTAAGATGTTTTACAGAATCTTTGATCCGGTCAATATGCTTATTCCTTTTTTCCTGGTCATCTTCCTTTGTATATTTCGATAGTAAAGCTGCTGAAGAAAGAACGGCACTAAGCGGTGTTCTGAACTCATGAGATGCCATGGATACAAAACGGCTCTTTATTTCATTAAGCTGTTTTTCTTTCTCCAATGCTTCGTGTAGCTCCGTTTGTGATTGTTCCAGTTTTTCCAGGGCTTCTTTGAGAATATGTGTTCGTTCATCAACCTTTCTTTCAAGTTCGGTATTGAGTTTCCTGATTTCATAGGTCACTTTTTCTAACTCATTTTGTTTCTTCACAAGATTTTGCTCAACTTCTTTTCTTAAGGTAATATCAACAATAAATGCGATGACAAAAAGCTCATCATCTTTTTTGTAATGACTTAAACTTATTTCAACAGGAAACTCTTCACCGTTTTTTTTTAATGCAAACAGGTCTCTTCCAGCTCCCATCGAGCGATTGGATGGCTTTTTATGAAACCCTTCACGCAGTGCTTTATGGCCGGGTCTGAAATTGCCGGGAATTAAAACTTCAACAGGAAGGTTTTGTAATTCACTCGCAGTATAACCAAACATTCTTTCCGCCGCTGGATTTGCTAGCACAATATATCCTCGTCCATTCGTCAGAATAATTCCTTCGGTTGCGTTTTCAAACAGGGATGTCATGTGCGCCTGGTCAAGCATAAATAAACTTAATATGTTTTGACCTCAAAGTAACCAAAGTGACCAAGAAAATAAAATGAAAAAATTAGTTTATATAGACTTATACTAACTCCATTTCGGGTTTATTCACTTCTTTATAGGTTCTGATCGCTGAAATAAGCGGAAGAATATTTTCTTTTTTCACATGATCAAAATCGGTAAGCATTGCTTTTTTCTCAATAGGATCTTTGGTGAGTTTTGAACCCATCTTAAGCATAAACCTGTCCCATCGGGAAAGATTTCTCATGATCATTCTTCCCGGTAAATAATAAAACTGAATCTTTTTTAAAATAGAAGAAGGAAGTGATGCTTTATTATAGCTTTCTCTTTTTTCAATTTGTTCAGGAGGTGACCCAGATACCTGGAAGAAAAGTATCTTTTTACTCTGCAATAAGTCAAAATTTTTCTTTAACCAGTCTTTTATTTCAAGTTTCCCGATGTAGACGCTTGAACCGAGAATAAAATAGTCGTACTTCTGTAACTCATCAACTGGGAAACGATCAGCTGAAGCCACAGGCAATCGCAATTCTTGTCCAATCCACATAGCATATTGTTTGGTAGCTCCGTATTTGCCTTTGTAAATTACAAGCCCTTTCATAATTTTTAGTTTTAATAATTAAAAATTGGTTGGTTATGCGGCTGAATTGATAATGACATGTTGTTTCGCAATTACCACTTCAGGATGTTGCACGATCTCGGCATTAACAGAATTGGAGATAAGACAATACTTTTTTGTTTTTTCCATTGCCACTCTTGCTCTTTCCACATCAATATCATTACCCACAAAGGCTTTTGGATAGATATGTATATAAGTGAATTTATATTTACCATCTATTATTTCTACCTGACCAGTTGAAGTGCATTCAAAGCCCGTATTTTCAATTTTCATTTTGTTTACAAATACTAGGTATGTGCTCATAAAGCAGCTTGTAATAGAGCTTAGAAATAAATGCTCAGGACTCCATTCACCTTCCGGGCCACCAAATTCGGGGGCTGTGGATACCGAAAAGGATTTTAACGATTGCGAACCCACAATTCCCATTTTATCACCAGACCAATAAAGTTCTGTTGTAAATATGATAGGTTTATTATTTTTTAAAGACATAGTAGAATTCTTTGAAACAAACCTACTATGTCAATCAACCACAAATAATGATTTAGGTCAAATTAGAATATGATTTAAACGGCTCGAATCAAAAAGCATTATGGTTATTTGTCCAGCAATAATTCTTGTTCCATTTTGATCGCTTTGGGAAAAAGAATATTGCTTTCAAGATGGATATGCTGAACGAGATCCTGGTCAAGTTCTTTTAATTTTGCAAATGTGACCTTATGTGTTAAACATGCATTATCGGGAGGTGTATAGTCATTTGTAATTCTTCTCAGCTTATTCAGGTTTGACCCTGTTGTTTCGTGTTCTTTCAACATTACTTCTTCAATTGGTTTCCTTAATGTTCGTATTAGAAGCTTTGCATAAGATTCACGGTGTTTATGTGCATGATAGATTTGTTTTATATAGGGAAAAAATATTTCCTCTTCCTGCTTCATGTGCGGCGGAATTGCTTTCATAAACTGGTTCATGATAACTTCAACTTCCTGCAGCTCAGGAAATTTTGTTCTATGCCCATCCAAAAATTTGTTTACCTGTTCGTTGGTTTCTACTAATGCTTTTTTAAGATAACGATGATGAACGTTGAATATATAATCGGTCAAAAAATCAATATCCCAGCTGTCAAAATCAAGGGCGGCATTTGATGCAGATTGTCTTGTAATTTTTTGAAGCTCACCGATAACTTCTTCTGTATTTAAATTTTTATTTTGACAAACCACATCAAGTGGCCACTTACCACCACAACAAAAATCTATATCATATTTTCTAAAAATTTCAGCCGTACGGTAATCATGTTTTACAATATCCGTTATAAAAGAAGATGGTTCTATTTTAAAAATATTTTGGTACATACTGTCTACTCCTATTCACAATCAATATTAAAACGATAAATAAAATTTAAACATGACTTTCCTCATCAAAAGAATTAAGTTAATTAACGGCGAGACTTTTAAGAAGTTCTCTTTTACTGTCTTTCAGCAGGTCTCCAAAAGTATTTTTGGTAAAAAGATTCAGATAATTCCTTTTTACCTCTTCCATTTCATGATGAAAAGGACATGGATTTAAGCCATTACAATATTTTAGTTTCAGAACACACATACTAAATTGTTCCATGCCATCCGTTATCTCAACAAGCTTTATCACAGGCGTAGCTAGTGTTTCAGCAGTAAGTGAAAATCCTCCATAAGGACCTTTTGTTGATTTTAATAGCCCTGCTTTGACAACCTGCTGCATGATCTTTCCTAAGAAATGTTTGGGCACCGATAGTTTTGTTGCGATCTCTTCAATCTGGACCTTTCGCTGCTCATCCTGCATGACCGCTACATATAATATACCCCTGAGGGCATATCCAAATGATTTGGATAAAAACATGAAAAAATTTTTTCAAAAATAATCATGCTGTTTTCGTGTGCAGGTGATTAAACTCATTCCTTTTTTTGACACATATCATGATACGAAAAACTCCTACAAAATACTTTTGATATCACAAATAAGAGCCTAATGTCCTTTAATCAACATAAAATAAACAGAATATGAAATCTAAATCTCTTTTTGGTGGAACGCTTTTCTTCATCGGCACAATTTTATTTACTGCTTGCGGAGAGGGAGTGAAAGACGCTAAGCCACTCGATGTACAGGAGCTTACAAAAAATCAACCTGAAACCCATGGTACTCAGATCAAAGAAGGGGATATAACAGTAACAAACCCATTAAACGCTGAATGGGTTGCAGGCGGAAGAAATATTTATGAATTAAAATGTCAAAGTTGCCACCGCCTTACTGAAGAGAAATTGGTTGGTCCTGGTTGGAAAAATGTAACCAAAAGAAGACAGCCTGTTTGGATCATGAACATGGCAACCAATGTGGATATGATGCTTGAAACTGATCCGGAAGCACAAAAACTTTTGGAGCAATGTATGGTGCGGATGCCTAATCAAAATCTAAGTAAAGAAGATGCAAGGAAAGTTTTAGAATTTATGAGAAACAATGATGGCGAGAAATAATTTTTTTATAGGCAATGTTACAATAACGAATACAGCGGTTGGGATGAAGTAATAGAAGAACATTAATTCCTAACGATAAAACAAATAATATGAGATCCTCTTTAAGAACACTACTGCTTGTTGCCGCAACTTTTTCAATTGCATGCTTACAAAGCTGCAAGCCCAAAGGCACGCAATCAGCTATAAGTGGTGACGCAGCCGGCAAAGTTTATGTCGCCCCCGGCAAATATGACGAATTCTACAATTTTGTATCAGGTGGTTTCAGCGGTCAAATGTCTGTTTATGGTATTCCATCCGGACGATTACTCCGCGTTATTCCTGTATTTTCCGTCGATCCTGAAAAAGGATACGGATTCAGTGAAGAAACAAAAGCAATGTTGAATACATCTCACGGCTTTGTACCCTGGGATGATCTTCATCACATAGCCTTGTCTGAAACAGACGGCATACAGGATGGTCGTTGGGTTTTTGGCAATGGCAACAATACTCCACGTATTGCAAGAGTTGATTTGAAAACTTTTCGGACAGCTGAAATAATAGAAATTCCTAATAGCGGTGGTAACCACTCTTCACCATTCATTACTGAAAATTCGGAATATGTTGTTGCGGGTACCCGGTTCAGTATACCAATGGATAATTCGAATGGGGATGTTCCGATTAATACTTATAAAAGTAATTTTAAAGGAACAGTGAGTTTTATCAGTGTTGATCAAACTTCCGGTGCTATGAAGATTGCATTCCAAATATTAATGCCGGGAGTGAATTTTGACCTTGCTCGTGCCGGAAAAGGAAAATCACATGGATGGATGTTCTTTAGTTGTTACAATTCAGAAAGAGCAAATACATTATTGGAACAAAATGCATCGCAGAAAGACAAAGATTTTATTATTGCAGTAAACTGGAAAAAAGCAGAAGAGTATTTAAAAGCAGGCAAAGGGAGAAAAGAATCTGTAAAGTATGCACATAACACTTATGATGAAAAAAAGCATAGTGCTACTTCTGTCATTGAAACAGAAGTTACCGTTCTCGATTCAAAAGAACTGGCCGATATGGTTTACCTGATGCCATGTCCAAAATCACCGCACGGTTGTGATACAGATCCTACGGGGGAATATATAGTTGCTAGCGGTAAACTGGCAGCTATAATCCCGGTATTTTCTTTTACAAAAATGCAGCAGGCAATCGCTAACAAAGCTTTTGAAGGTGATTATGAAGGTATTCCTGTACTAAAATATGATGCTGTTTTATATGGTGAGGTACAAAAGCCAGGTCTCGGACCTCTGCATACTGAATTTGATGATAAAGGATTTGCTTATACTTCTTTCTTTGTTTCATCAGAAATTGTAAAATGGAATGTAAAAACCCTTGAAGTTGTGGATCGTGTACCTACCTATTATGCTATCGGTCACCTGAGTGTTCCGGGCGGACCAACCAGGAAGCCCTGGGGTAAATATGTGATCGCTTACAATAAGATGACTAAAGATCGGTATCTGCCAACAGGACCAGAGCTTGCTCAAAGTGCACAATTGTATTCTATTGAAGGTGACAAAATGAAACTCTTACTTGACTTCCCCACAATTGGCGAACCGCACTATGCAGAAGCAATACCTGCTGAGCTGATAACGAAGAACAGTCAAAAGATCTATAAGATAGAAGAGAACCAAAATGCATTTGCCTCGTTAGGTGATAAATATGCAAGAGTGGAACGTAAAGGAAACGAAGTGCATGTTTATATGACATCTATCCGTTCACATTTTACACCTGATAATATTGAAGGTGTAAAAATGGGGGACATAGTTTATTTCCATGTGACCAACCTTGAACAAGACTGGGATGTACCACATGGTTTCGCGGTAAAGGGGGCAAACAATGCAGAATTGTTGATAATGCCGGGTGAAACACAAACATTAGCATGGAAACCCGAACGTGTTGGCGTATTTCCATTTTACTGCACTGATTTTTGTTCAGCACTTCACCAGGAAATGCAGGGATATATAAGAATTAGTCCTGCTGGTTCCAATGTGCCGATCTCATTTGGTACTGGCAAAACAGACAGTACTGCAGTCGCAGCCAAATAATTTTTTAATTCATGATTAATCAACGATTGTCTTCCTGGAACAATTAAAAACTAACAATCATGAAAAAGATATTTCGCTTTTTTCCAATGGCTGCGCTGGTTTTCATTCTCAATGCATGCAATACTTCGAATGAATCAACAACTACAGAATCAAAAGATGCAGTAGCTAAAAGCGGGGGACAGGAAGCTGTGCAGGATGATGTTTCGCAAAAAGATGTTGTAAAGATTGCAGTTGGTTCTAAAGATCATACAACATTGGTCGCTGCTCTGAAGCAGGCTGAATATGTTGATGATCTTTCCAATGCAGGACCATTTACCGTATTTGCACCAACTAATGATGCATTTAAGAAATTACCTGCCGGCACTCTGGAAGGATTGATGAAAGACGACAAAAAGTCTGATCTGCAAAATATACTTGAATACCATGTAGCGGTTGGGGTTTATAAAAATGAGAATATGCAGGATGGTCAGAAAATTAATATGGCTAATCTTAATGATATCACATTAAGTGTAAAAGACGGAAAGGTAATGGTCAATGGCACCGCAAATGTTGTTGCGTCAATACCGGCAGCAAATGGTATCATCCATGTAGTGGATGCAGTATTGCTGCCGCCTGCTAAGAATTAAAGAACCGTTTTCTGTTTTGAATCGGGCCGGCACAAGGTCGGCCCATTTTTAAAATAAAATGAATAAGCTAACTAAAATAGAAAGGACAATTGTTGCGATAGCGTCGCTTTCGTTGATCGCTACTTTTTTTGTTCCGATCTGGCGCATTGATCTGTTTGCACCTCAATATCCTGAGGGGCTTACGATGAGGATCTGGTTAAATGACATCAAAGGTCAGATCGATATTATCAACGGATTGAATCACTATATCGGGATGAGAAAGATCAGTGTAGCAATGTTTCCTGAATTTGCTTTCCTGGGTTATGTAGTTGGATTTTATATTCTGCTTGGACTTGCTGTAGCTATTATCGGCAATAGAAAAATTTTATTCTGGTATCTTGTTTTTACTGCATTTGGAGGCTTGTTTGCCATCTATGATTATTATCGCTGGGGTTATGAATATGGTCATAATCTCGACGAAACTGCCCCGATCAAAGTACCCGGTCTTTCTTATCAACCACCTATACTTGGCCATAAGCGATTATTAAATTTTGATGCTTACTCACTTCCTGATATAGGCGGATGGATCATTATTAGTGCTGCTTCGATCATGATCATTGTCTGGTTTTTTGATTGGTATAGAGCACATAAAAGGAAAATAAAACTTTCCTCAGCGTTAACTACATCTCTTGTCTTATTCTTTCTTACATCATGTGCATCTCAACCCGAACCTTTAAAGATAGGTAGCGATGTTTGTCATTTGTGTAAAATGGGAGTGGCCGATCCGAAATTTGGCAGTGAGGTTATTACCGACAAAGGAAAGATCTACAAATTCGACGATATCGGTTGCATGATCAGGTTCATGAAAACCGGTGACATTGAACAAAAAAATATTTCACGAACAGTAGTTGTGAACTATGAAAAACAAAACGATTTTATTGATGCAGATAAAGCTGTATTGATCATCAGTGAACGCACAAAGAGCCCGATGGGTTTTAATATTGCAGCTTTTTCAAATAAAGGATCTGCATCGAAGATTGAAGGAAAGACGTTTTCATGGAGCGAACTGTATAATAAGATTGAATAAAAAATGTTAAGGCTTATTATCATATTACCAACGATTGTCCTTTCATCAGCTCTTGCTGCTCGTACAATAGTAGTCGGAAAAAACCAGCCAGTTACTTCTATTCGTAAGGCGATCGAGCTTGCAAAAGAAAAGGATACCATCCTTGTGCAGCCAGGGATTTACAAGGAAGGGAATATCATTCTTAATAAGAATATCATCCTGCTTGGGCAAAATTACCCAGTGCTTGATGGAGAAAAAAAATTTGAGATTCTTACAGTAAGCGGTGTTAATATCACGATCAAAGGATTTCAACTGCAGAACTGCGGGCAATCAGCCATGAATGATTATGCTTCAATAAAAGTTATTGATGCAAAAAATGTTCTTATTGAAGGTAACCGGTTGATCAATTCTTTTTTTGGTATTCATTTTTCCAACTCTTCTTTTGTCACGATCAGGCATAATTCAATTTCCGGCTCACCAACCAGTGAGCAAAACACAGGAAATGGCATCCATCTTTGGAAATGCAATCATGCATTGATCGATAATAATTATATTACTGGTCATCGTGATGGTATCTACTTTGAATTTGTAACTGAATCAACTATTCAAAATAACCTCAGCGAAAAGAATATCAGATACGGCCTGCACTTTATGTTCTCGAATAGTGACGACTATCTTAATAATACATTCAATAATAATGGTGCTGGTGTGGCGGTTATGTATTCACATAAAGTAAGAATGGAAGGAAACAAATTTGAGATGAATTGGGGTCCTGCTTCCTATGGTATTTTATTGAAAGATATTACAGATAGCTACATTCATAATAATACATTTTATAAAAACTCAGTTGGCATTCATATGGAAGGTAGCAGCAGGATAAATGCCTTCAAAAATATATTTAAGGAGAACGGGTGGGCTATTAAAGTACAGGCTAGTTGTGATGATAATAATTTTTACCAAAATAATTTTTATGGAAACAGTTTTGACATAGCGACCAATGGCACAATGATGCTGAATAAATTCTATAATAATTACTGGGATAAGTATGAAGGGTACGATAGGAATAAGGATGGAGTGGGAGATGTGCCTTATCATCCAGTGAGTATGTATTCGATGATCGTTGAGCAGAATCCAAACTCATTGATATTATTGAGAAGTTTTATGGTATCGTTGCTGGATAAAGCCGAAAAAGCAATACCAAGCCTTACCCCTGAAAATCTTATTGACGACAAACCAATGATAAAGCCCAACAAACTATGATCAGGATCGAGCATATAAACAAAAAATTTAAAAAGCTTTTAGCGCTGAATGATGTCAATGCTCAATTTGAAAAAGGACAAGTGATATCATTGATAGGTCCGAATGGATCAGGCAAAACAACTTTGATCAAATCCATACTTGGTATGGTAAAACCTGACAGCGGTAAAATATTTTTCAACGATGAGCCGATTAATGGAGACCCGTCCTACCGTTCACAAATTGGTTATATGCCTCAAATTGGCCGTTACCCTGACAATATGAAAGTGGGACAGCTTTTTAAAATTCTGAAGAATATTAGAAATGTGTCTGCAGAGAACCTTGATGAAGAGCTAATCGGGAAATTTGGTTTGAAACAGATTTTTGAAAAACCAATGCGGACTTTATCGGGTGGTACAAGACAAAAAGTGAGTGCTGCATTGGCATTTCTTTTTAATCCAGACGTATTGATACTTGATGAACCAACTGCAGGCCTTGATCCTTTGTCATCGGAGATTTTAAAAGAAAAGATCCTGAAAGAGAAAAGCAAAAACAAATTGATCCTAATTACCTCACATATTTTAAGTGACCTGGATGAATTAACAACTCATATTATGTATTTACAGGAAGGGAATATTGAATTTTTTAAGGAAATAGAACAACTGCGTGAAGAGTCCGGCGAATTGAAACTGGGAAAGGCAATTGCGAGAATAATGAAAGGAGAAAAATTTAACGGCGGGTGGATAGACAGAATATTTGAAATAAAAAGCGAGACAAATCCTTCGCTTCGTTCAGAATGACAATTAAGAATTATGCTTAAACTATCTAAATACGTTTTATATGACATTGTGAGAAGCAAAGTGATCCTTGCTTACACTGCATTCTTGTTTCTTGTTTCATTCAGTCTTTTTAATATGGAGGAGAACAGCAGCAAGGCGATACTGAGCCTGTTAAATATCATTTTAATTGTAGTGCCGCTTATCAGCATGATATTTACCACCATTCACTATTATAATTCATATGAGTTTATTGAGCTAATGCTTTCACAACCGATGAGCCGTCGTAAAATTCTGCTAAGTGAATATGGAGGTGTAGCCCTTTCTTTGTTAAGCAGTTTTTTGATCGGTGTTGGGATTCCTGTACTACTTTATTCCCCCGACAGTGTTGGGTTTTCCTTATTATTCACTGGATTTTGCTTAACACTTGTATTTACATCAATGGCTTTTCTTACTTCCGTTAAAGCAAGAGACAAAGCAAGAGGAATTGGTTTTGCATTATTGCTTTGGTTTTATTTTGCTTTGATCTATGATGGACTGATACTGTTAATTCTTTTCAACTTTAGCGATTATCCACTTGAGAAAGCTACCCTTATTCTTTCAGCATTGAACCCAATTGATCTTGGTCGTATTTCAATCATGCTGAAAATGGATGTAAGCGCCTTGATGGGTTATACAGGCGCCTTATACAAAGATTTCTTTGGTAGCAGTTCTGGTATCCTTTTTACAGTTGGCATCATGCTGCTTTGGATCATTGTTCCACTTTGGTTGGCATTGCGGGTTTTCAAAAGGAAGGATTTATAAATCTTTTCGATTTTATGAAGCTGCCATTTAATCTTGAGCCATTTCTTGATGTATTTCGGCAATGCAATATTTCCGTGTGACCAATGCAGGTTTTCTTAGCAGTTCTCGCTCTTCCAGCAACATATTTTTCAATCTTTAAAAAGCCTTGCTCGGATAAGATTATTGTCTCTATCCTCGCATTTTTTTGGTTTTGAATGGGGATTGTCTATCATTTTATATATTTTTCTACGATCAATAAAGCTGCGATCCTTTTCGGCTCCTTATTTATCATTCAGGGTTTGCTCTTTTTTTATTTTGGGATCATAAAAGATAAATTAAGATTTCAGTTTAGCTTGAATAAATATAGAATTACAGGGATGACATTAATAAAGTTTGCGCTTATCGTTTACCCTTTACTCGGCAATTAGGTAGGTCATGTCTATCCTTCGTCATCAACCTTTGGGCTGCCTTGCCCTGCAACTATTTTCACTTCTGGCATACTATTATTTTGTTCATCCAGGATCCCCTTTATTGTTATTATCATTCCTGCAATATGGTCGATCATTGGATTCAATGCTGCTATTTCACTCGGTATGAAAGAAGATACTGGGCTCTTAATTGCAGGTTTTGTCAACACTTTTATGATAATCCATAAAATCAAGATGCAAGAAGTTATTTTATTATAATCATCATTGGCATTGATGCCTGTCATTTTCTTTTTTAAGTTCAAAACTTAATTTACATGCCGATCTGGAGCAGAATTATTCTTTGATTATGAGACTTATTCAAAAATATCTTCCTGATCCACGTCACACAGAGATACATCGCATTTTTGTAAAGGCAAAACCCGATGTAGCGTGGAATACTGTGAGGCATCTCGATATGGGTAAAGTGCCATTGGTAAGATTATTATTTGATATCCGCACATTACCGGATAAACTAATGGGAAAATCGAAGGAAGATGATAGAAGAGCATTAGGGGTTGATCAAATAACCGAAAGCGGAAATGGGTTTTTTATAGCTGAAGAAATACCGGGTAGAGAAGTCGTCGTTGCATCGGCAGGCAAGTTCTGGCATTTAAGCATACCCTTTGCTAAAGTAACTCCGGAGGAGTTTATAATTCTTGATACACCTGGATATGGGAAACTCGCATGGAACATTTCTGTTGAGCCATTTAATGATGGTAGCACGGTTGCGGTAGAATTAAGGACAACCGCAACAGATGAAGTAAGTTGGAAAAAGTTGAATCGTTATTATCACATTATTGGGGTCGGTTCACAGTTTATGCGAAGATCGATGATGCATCACATTGAAACAGTTTTAGGGAAATTGAAACGACCTGACGATGATGATCGGAGATTGACGGGGGATGAGCTTTTACAACACTGTAAACATAAACTCACTTATTCTGAAGATATTGAAGCACCGCCATCAATCGTCTGGTCCTATCTTATGCAATTAGGTTGTGACAGGGGAGGTTGGTATAGCATTGATGCGCTGGATAATGGAGGCAAAAAAAGTGTTGATCATCTGGTGAATGGATGGACGACAAGAAATGCAGGTGACAAATTATGGGCTACTTCAAAACCAGATGGCTTCTTTGATGTGTATTTAGTTGAAAAAGAAAAAGCATTTGTCATAGGAGGAGAATCTCGCAAACTGCAAAACCCTTTTAAAATGACATGGGCCTTTGTAATTGAACCCATAGGTAATGATGCCACTCATCTAATTACCCGTGTTAGAATGGAAGCAGAGCCTAAATTGTCTGAATGGTTAATTGGAAACTTGCTGGCACCACCTGTGCATACAATTATGCAAAAGATGCAGCTAAAAAATCTCAAAACTATTTGCGAAAGAGATGCTCAGCGTAGAAAAAATTATATCGAAGCATGAATGAACTAAATGAATACCTGGTCCCTTATACAATTTCACAAGTTGTAAGCATTGTTTTCCTGATTGCTGCATGGAAAAGAACAAGATGGGCAAGATGGCTGTTCTCTATATTGTTTCTTTGGGCATCTGCCACTAATATGTACATAGGGATTACAAACCCGGATAGCTACTTAGATAATGCACGGTTTGCAATACCATTGTACCAGGATTTTATCAATGGCTGGTTTAGCCACTATAATCATATCATCATACCAGTGATCGCAGTTGGACAATTTTTTATTTCGATCGGCATGTTGCTACATGGCTGGTGGGTAAAACTTGCCTGTATTGGTAGTATAATCTTCCTTCTTAGCATTGCGCCGCTGATGGTGGGTGCAGCCTTTCCTTTTTCAATCACAGTCTCTATAGCTGCCTGGCTCATTTTTTTAAATGATGATAAAAATTATATCTGGAAAAGGCCTGAGAAAAGCTTGCTAATTATATAAGGGATCTGCATGTCTGATATTAATTATTATAGGGAATGATTAATATCAGTAAGGTTACAAAGAGGCCGGTGCAACTTTGTTCTAAACTAAATATTATGAATGAATCATTTTCTTCTTTGTCGCTTGCCCAGATAGTAAATAATAATCACCAGGCTGCTTCTGTATTTGAAAAATATCACCTGGATTTTTGCTGCAAAGGCAAACGTTCTCTCGAACAGGCATGCGTCGAGCAACAACTTCCGATATCGAAGGTAACAGAGGACCTCGAAAATGTCTTCACCAAGGACAGTAACAGCACTGCTATTGATTTTGAAAAAATGAGTTTGACCCAGCTTGCCGATTATATTGTGCAAACGCATCATGCTTACGTAAAGAATGAAATGCCTCAGACCCATGCTTATTTGCAAAAAGTATCATCAAAACATGGTGAAAGACATCCGGAACTTAATAAGATATTTCAAACTTTTGCTGCAGTTAAAGAAGAAATGGAGGCTCACATGAAAAAGGAAGAATTGATCCTTTTTCCAAGAATCAAAGAACTGCAGAAATTGGCTGACAATGAAAATGCACAGCTCCAACTAAACATCGGTTATTTACAATCTCCCATTACAGTGATGGAGCAAGAGCACGATCATGCCGGCAACCTGCTAAATGAAATCAGGATATTAAGTAATGATTACACTCCGCCTCAGGATGCATGTACTACTTATCGTTTGAGTTTTGCCGCTTTAAAAGCATTTGAACTGGATCTTCATCAACATGTGCACCTTGAAAATAATATTTTATTTCCTAAAGCAATCCAAACCTTCAGAGACTTACAGACAACTGTCTTGAATTAAGCACATCTATTAAACCAGGATCTTATTTTCTGACATTTCTCAGCCTATAAATTGACAAGCGTCATGCCTTTCAAAATTAACAGCCGGTAGTTTTGTTTTGCATTAGTAGTTAATAAATAAAGAAACCGTACAAGGATAAAATCTCTTTCCCATCACAGGATGGGCAATCGTTGGTTTTCGTTTCAATTACACAGCCCCCTGATTCCTCAGAGGGCTTCTTATTAAAACAATCTGTAGCCTAACTATTTTTAATTCATTTGTTTTTGTTACCTTAACGATATCTGACAGAAGTCAGCCGGTTTACTGAGCGTTCTCATTTTACCTGATACCGGATACATTAACCTTTAATGCCTTCGTAAAATCTGTAACCAGGTGGAAGAATTATTGGTAAGAGAAACGAGAGTCAAAAAAACTGCTTTGGTTTGCTATCACTGTGGCGAACCCTGCGATGCATCCATTATATCCAACGAAAAATATTTCTGCTGCGAAGGCTGCAAATTTGTTTTCCAACTATTGCAGGAAAACGGACTTTGCAATTATTATGAGTTAAGTGAAAAACCTGGGATAAAAGTTAAGGGAAAATTCAGTTCGCAGCGTTTTGCCTACCTGGAAAACGAAGATGTAAAGAAAAAATTATTACGATTCCAGGATGGAAGCCAGTCGCATGTAAATTTCTATTTGCCTCAGATGCATTGTGCATCGTGTATCTGGTTGCTTGAAAACCTGCATTCAATTGACCAGGGTATCTTTTTTTCAAAAACAAATTTTCAGCGTAAAGAGATCTTTATTGCTTTTGATCCGGCAAAGATCTCGTTAAGAAAAGTTGTGGAACTTCTTGCATTTACAGGCTATGAACCTTATATAAGTTTAAACGAAGGAGAAAAAAAGCAAAACAAAAAAGTAAATCATAAAAAGATATTTAAGATAGGTGTTGCAGGATTTTGTTTCAGCAATATTATGATGCTGAGTTTCCCCGAATATTTTTCATCAGGAAATATTGGTGAGGCAGATCTTCAAAAAGTGTTTAGTTATTTAAATCTTGCTTTGTCATTGCCGGTATTTTTTTACTGTGCTAATGATTTTTTTGTTTCTGCATGGAAAGGTCTTCGGCAGAAATGGCTGAACATTGATGCGCCAATTGCATTGGCTATTCTTATAACATTCGGAAGAAGTGTTTATGAGATCATGAGTGGAACCGGCCCTGGATTTTTAGATTCGATGAGTGGTATTGTTTTCTTTATGCTTGTTGGTCGCTGGTTCCAGGATAAAACTTACGACAGCTTTTCATTTGACCGGGATTACAAATCTTATTTCCCACTTGGGGTTACGGTTTTAAAAAATGGAAGAGAAGAGACCTCGACGATCAGCGCATTAAAAAAAGGTGATCACATATTAGTTCGTCAAAATGAAATGATACCTTCTGATTCAATTATTTTGAATGGTGAAGGAAATATTGATTATAGTTTTGTTTCAGGTGAAAACACACCTGTTTTAAAAAGAAGGACCGAGTTGGTATATGCAGGCGGCAAGCAACTTGGTGGAGCAATAACAATGGAGGTAGTGCATCCGGTCGATCAGAGTTATATTACACAACTTTGGAACAACGATGTTTTTACTCAGCAGAAAAATAAAGACAGATCATTTATTCATCCTTGGAGTCGCTACTTCACCCTTGTGCTTTTTTTCATTGCAGGAGGTGCGGCACTTTACTGGTCAATAAATGATCCGTCAAAGATTTTGCCTTCAATTACGGCATCATTAATTGTTGCATGTCCTTGTTCGCTGCTTTTGTCAGCCACTTTTACTTTTGGCAATATGCTTCGTCATTTTGGAAAAAATAAATTTTACCTGAAGAACTCTTCAGTTATTGAAGCTTTATCCCGTATCAACACAATTGTTTTTGATAAGACCGGAACACTGACAAACTCATCACAGACAAAAGTTTATTATGAAGGAGAAAAATTAAACGATAAAGAGATCAGTATGATCTATTCACTGGTAAAAGAGTCGGTTCACCCATTCAGCAGGATAATAAAGCAGGAATTAATTTCTAATCATTCTGTTCAACGTTTGTGGGTAGATGGTTTTAAGGAAATAGCTGGAAAGGGAATTACTGGATCGGTAAATGATGTGCCAATAAAACTTGGGTCAAAACAATTTGTTGAAGAAAATGATCTCTCAACATCACTTTCGCAAACAGGCGAAGTATATTTTTCCATAGATCGCATTAAAAAGGGAGTTTTTAAGATAAGTAACCAATATCGTGATGGTGTTGCCGATATGATCGGTTCTCTTTCCTCGAAGAAATATATACTAAATGTTCTTTCCGGAGATAATGCTTCGGAAAAGAATAATCTTGAATCAATTTTTGGTGAGCAAGCGATAATTCGTTTTCATCAATCTCCACAGGAAAAGCTAAATTTTATTAGAGAAATTAAAAATAGAAACCCAGGAGCTAACGTGTTAATGCTTGGTGATGGATTAAATGATGCAGGTGCTTTAAAACAGGCTGATGTTGGCATAGCAGTAAGTGAGAGCACAAGTCAATTTACGCCGGCATGTGATGCGATCATGGATAGTAGTGAGGTTAATAAACTTCATCACTTCATGCAATATGCACGATCAGGTAGAAAAATTATTACCTGGAGTTTTATCGTTTCAATTCTTTACAATATTATAGGCTTAAGCTTCGCAGTGCAGGGACTGATGTCGCCCTTGATCGCTGCTATCCTGATGCCGGTGAGTTCTATAAGTATTGTATCGTTTGTAACAGCAACCACTTCTATTGCTGCCAAAAGAAAAGGACTTTGATGACTGAGGATGCTCATAAAAATGGCTGAGAATTGTCATATCCACCCAGAAAACCGAAAAATACATTTGTGTCTTTAATTGTAAAACCAGCGAATGAGTGTTTTAATACTTCTTATTGGTTTCAGTATCCTTATAGCCGGCGGTTTTTTGATCGCTTTTATATGGTCAGTTAAAAAAGGTCAATATGATGATGACTACACTCCCTCTGTAAGAATGTTGTTTGATGATAAGCCAGTTGATGAAAACGATTCTTCATTAATACCAAAACAAAAATAAATTTCATGGCAGCACTCGAAAAATTTCAATATGACAACAAGATCGTCCGCAATTTCGCTTTCGCTACCATTATTTGGGGCGTTGTCGGCATGTTAGTAGGTCTTTGGGTAGCATTGCTCATGGTGTTTCCACAATGGAATGTTACTACTGGTAATGGAACGGTCGGTTTTACTTTCGGCCGTCTTCGTCCATTGCATACCAATGCAGTGATTTTTGCATTTGTCGGCAATGGGATCTTTATGGGTTATTATTATTCGATTCAGCGATTATTGAAGGCAAGAATGGCAAGCGATATGCTCAGCAAGATCCATTTCTGGGGATGGCAATTAATTATTGTGGCCGCAGCTATTACATTACCACTCGGCATGACCACCGGAAAAGAATATGCCGAATTAGAATGGCCCATTGATATTGCCATTACTATTATTTGGGTAGTGTTCGGATGGAACATGTTTGCAACTATCTTGAAAAGAAGAGAAAGACATCTTTATGTCGCCATCTGGTTTTATATCGCAACATTCGTTACAGTGGCAGTGTTGCATCTTGTAAATTCATTTGAATTCCCTGTTAGTTTCTTTCATAGTTATTCATGGTATGCAGGAGTGCAGGACGCTTTGGTGCAATGGTGGTATGGACATAATGCTGTTGCCTTCTTTCTTACTACGCCTTATCTCGGCCTGATGTATTATTATATGCCAAAAGCCGCTAACAGGCCAGTGTTTTCTTACAAGCTTTCCATTATTCATTTTTGGTCATTAATATTCCTGTATATCTGGGCAGGCCCTCACCATTTGTTATACACTTCACTTCCTAACTGGGCGCAATCACTCGGAATTGTTTTTTCATTCATGCTGATTTTTCCAAGCTGGGGTGGAATGATCAATGGGTTGCTTACACTTCGTGGCGCATGGGATAAAGTAAGAGAAGATGTGATCCTGAAATTTATGGTAGTGGCTGTTACTGCTTATGGCATGGCAACATTTGAAGGGCCGATGCTTTCTTTAAAAACTGTAAATGCGATCAGCCACTTTACTGATTGGACAATTGCCCACGTACATGTTGGTGGATTAGGATGGAATGGCATGCTTACGTTTGGTATTCTTTATTGGCTGATACCAAGAATTTTCAAAACAGAATTATTTTCAAAACGTCTTGCCAATTTCCATTTCTGGATCGCCACATTGGGAATTATTTTTTATGCGGTGCCAATGTATTGGGCAGGTTTCCAGCAGGCTTCTATGTGGAAACAATTTACAGACTCTGGCCAATTGAAATACCAATTCATTGAAACTGTTACTTACATGAAACCATTCTATGCGATCCGTTCGTTTGGTGGTTTCTTATTTGTTACTGGTGCAATTGTTATGCTTTATAATTTATTTATGACAGTTGCTAAAGGGAAGCTTGTGGCCAATGAAGATGCAGAAGCGCCGGCATTGGAAAAATCGGTCAGCCATCATACTGGCGAACATTGGCATCGTAAGGTCGAAAGAAAACCAATTCTTTTCCTTATTGCTACACTGATCGTAATTCTTATTGGTGGCATCATAGAATTGGTTCCGACATTTCTTATTAAATCAAATGTGCCCACAATTTCCAGTGTAAAACCTTACACACCGCTTGAATTGCAGGGAAGAGATATATACAGAAGGGAAGGCTGCTTTACTTGTCACTCACAGATGGTACGACCATTCCGATCGGAAACGGAACGCTATGGAGAATATTCAAAAGCCGGTGAATTCGTTTATGATCATCCGTTCCAATGGGGATCAAAAAGAACAGGACCCGACCTGGCAAGAGAAGGTACATTGAATTTAAAGAAGACGGACTCATGGCATTTCAATCACATGGATGATCCGCAGGCAATTTCACCGGGCACTATCATGCCTGCTTATTCATTCATGTTAGATAGGGAATTGGATACAGCAAGCACTCCTGCAAAGATCAAAGCAATGCGTACCATGGGCGTTCCTTATGCAGAAGGTTATGAATATATAGCTAATAAAGACCTGGTGAATCAGGCAGCAAAGATCCAAGGCAATCTTCTGAATGATAGTATCAGGGTAAAACCTAATGCAGAAGTATTAGCCATTATTGCCTATTTGCAAAGACTGGGAACTGATACTGAAAAAAATAAAATCGCGGAAAATAAAAACTAGCTTATGTTCAAGTTTGTAAAACAATATGCGGAATCAATCGACGGAGTAAATATTTACCCGATGATATCCTTGCTTATTTTCTTTTTATTCTTTGTCGTGTTGCTCTATTATGTAAAGAAAATGGATAAGAATAAAGTGAAAGAGATAAGCAGGATCCCCCTTGATGACAATGAACAATTGTCAGGCACTTTAATACAAAACAACTTAAAACAGGTTTGATCATGAGAATAAAATTTGTATTCCGGATTATAATACTGGCTTTCGCAACCTTAATATTCAACACACAGGTTTTTGCGCAGGGATCATCTTTTCCCACTGGCGGTCTAAAGTATTTTCTATATGGAGTAATTGCTTTTGTCGTAGTTAGTCTTTCTTTAGCGATCTATTTTCTTACGCTGAAGAACAAATACATGAAAGAAGCAAGGCTAAGGTCAGGCAAGTTTCATGAAAGATCACAGTTGCGTCAATGGTGGAGCAAGCTTGATCAAAAATATTTTACAAAAGCGGCATCGCTGGAGAAAGAAGCTGATGTATTACTCGATCATGATTATGACGGCATCAAAGAATTGGATAATGCATTGCCGCCATGGTGGAAATGGGGTTTTTATATTACAATCGTTGTTGGGGTTATTTACCTGTTCCGTTTTCATGTTATTAAAACTGGTCCCACTCCACTTCAGGAATATGATAATGAAATGAGGATCGCTGCTGCTCACCTGGAAGATTTCAGAAAGAATAGCAGGGAAGCATTTGATGAAACAACCGTGACACTTGCTGATGAAAAAGGTATTGCTGAGGGTAAAAAAATCTTTACAGGAACATGTTTCCCTTGTCATGGCGCCAATGGTGAAGGAAACGCGGTAGGGCCAAATCTTACAGACAAATATTGGTTGCATGGTGGATCACTTGGCAATGTTTTTAAAACGATTTCTATTGGTGTGCCAGATAAAGGAATGCAGGCCTGGGGAAAAACTTTTTCACCAACTGACGTAAGAAACCTGGCAAGTTTTGTTTTGTCTTTACAAGGAACTAACCCTGCAAATGCAAAAGCTCCACAGGGAAATTTATTTGAGGTCGGTAAAACAAGAGATAGCACTGTTGCAAAAAAAGATTCTCTAACCCAGCCAGTTAAATAATTAAAATTCGGATAGTGAAAAAACTGGATCATGGAAGAAAAAGATTTTTCAGAAATAGCAGAAGGAAAAAAGGAGCTCATTGATCAGAGCTTTCGGGATTCAGTTGCAACGATCAATAAGGAAGGCAAACGGAATTATATTTTTCCCAAAAAACCGAAAGGCAAGCTTTATAACTTCCGTACTCTCGCTTCTATTATTTACTTAGTAGTTTTTTTTGCTCTTCCTTTTATTAAAGTAGATGGAGAGCCGCTGTTCCTGTTCAATGTAATGGAACGCAAGTTTATTTTCTTTGGACAGGTATTCTGGCCACAGGATTTTTTCATCTTCGCTATCGGGCTTCTCACTTTTATTGTATTCATTATTTTCTTCACTGTCGTATTCGGAAGAGTTTTTTGCGGATGGGCATGCCCGCAAACCATTTTTATGGAAATGGTATTTCGCAAAATTGAATATTGGCTTGATGGCGATATGAACGAACAACGGCGGTTAAAAGAAATGCCATGGACAGCTTATAAAATTCGTAAGAGGGCAATTAAGATGACCGTTTTTTATATTATCTCTTTTGTCATCGCTAATTTTTTTCTTGCCTATATAATTGGAATGGATGAAGTGCTGGCAATGGTTAAAGGAGGCATCGGTGCAAACTTTGGCACTTTTATTTCATTGCTGGTATTCACAACTGTTTTCTTTTTTGTGTATTACTGGTTTCGTGAGCAGGTTTGCATTGTTGTTTGTCCTTATGGAAGACTGCAGGGAGTACTACTTGATAAAAAGTCGATTGTTGTTGCGTATGACTATGTAAGAGGTGAGCCAAGAGGAAAAATTAAAAAAGAGGAAGAAGGGAAATGGGACTCGGGTGATTGCGTTGAGTGTGCAGCCTGTGTAAGGGTTTGTCCTACGGGAATTGATATACGGAACGGTACACAATTAGAATGTGTTAATTGTACTGCATGCATAGATGCATGTAATACGATAATGGATAAAGTAGGAAGACCAAGAGGATTGATCCGTTATGAATCGGAGGCAAATATTGCGCATAGCAAAAAAACAAAATTCAATTGGCGAATAGCTGGCTACTCTTTTGTGTTGTTACTGTTAACTTCCGCACTTGTTGTAATGCTGATAACCCGTAACGATATTGATGCAAGAGTACTGAGAGCTGCGGGACAAATGTTTCAAACAATGCCGGATGGAAGGGTTAGCAACCTTTATAATATAAAACTTGTAAACAAAACAAGAAAAGAAATTCCAGTAACAATGAAACTTGAAAATATGAATGGGGAGATCTCCGTAGTGCAAAAGGATATGGTAGTTCCGAAAGAATCATATTTTCAAACTTCATTTTTCGTAAGAATAGAAAGGCAATTGATCGTGAAAAGAAAGACACCGATTGTGCTGGGCGTTTACCAGGGGGATAAAAAAATTGAAACGATCAAAACAACATTCCTGGGACCAGGATTATAAAACATTTTTTATGAAATTGTCATGGGGCTACAAGATCATGTTTGTTTATATCGCATTTGTTGTGGGTATGGGCTTTCTCGTTTTTAAGGCAAGTAGCCAGAAGTTTGACCTTGTAACAAAAGATTACTATGAGCAGGAATTAAAATACCAGCAGGTAATTGACCAGTCATCTAATGCATCTAAACTTTCGATGCCAGTAATTATAGAAAAGAAGGAAGGAGAGTTGAAGATCAGTTTCCCGGATGAGATGAAGAATAAAAAGAAGCTTGTTGATTTTTATCTCTATTATGCTGCTGATGCAAAAAAAGATTTCAGAAAATCATTTGAGCTAAATGAAAATGAATTAATTCAGCCTTTACCAACTGGAATGAAAGGCATGTATGAATTAAAATTGTCATGGGAGGCAGAAGGTGTTAAATATTATTTTGAAAAAAAGTTATTTTTTTAGATGGAAATCAGTGCTGAAATAATGGGTTCGGCATTTATAATGGGATTAGCAGGAAGCCTGCATTGCGTCGGTATGTGCGGGCCGTTGGCGTTATCGCTGCCGGTTTCACATAATAATAATCTTTCACGTATTAGAGGCGGATTGATCTATAACAGCGGCCGCATACTTTCATATGCAAGCATGGGTTTGATATTTGGTTCAGTTGGAAATCTTATTATAGCAACCAGATGGCAAAGTAGTTTGTCGATTGCTTTGGGAGTAATCATTCTCCTTTATCTTCTTTTTCCAAAAAAGTATTTTCATTTTTCAACGGCTACCCCTTTGGGTAAACTATTTATGTTACTCAGGCAACAATTGGGCAAACTATTTCAATCAAAAAAACTTAGTTCATTATGGTTTATTGGTGTATTAAATGGGTTTCTTCCCTGTGGCCTTATATACCTTGCTTTGACTTCTTCTGTTATCTCGGCAAGCCCCGAAAATGGTGGACTGTTCATGATGTTTTTTGGATTAGGAACATTTCCAATGATGTTTGCAACCGTGTTAATGGGAAATTATTTGAACCAATCCATTCGGCAGAAAATACACAGAGCTGTTCCGGTATTGCTTTTCTTAATGGCTGTGTTGCTGATACTCCGTGGAATGAATCTGGGAATTCCTTTTATGAGTCCGGAGTTGAGCTCTGCGCATCCGCAGGGGGCCATTGAATGCCATTAAGGATATTATCCGGATTGCTGAATAGAATTGTTGTAGCAAAAGTGTGCGACCCTTCGCTCCACTCTGGGTAAACTGCGACGCTATTGCTCAATAGCGAACAGAACTTTGAACGGAGGCGCAACGAGAGTTCAATAAAATTTACACAGCCGGGCCCATAATTTTCCACATATTAACAAAATGCCAGCAACGACAAATACGTTATAGTCATCATGATTATATTTGTCGCTAATCAAACCCTTTAAATGAGCATTCCTAAAGGAAAACTTATTGCAGTCGGAGGTGCGGAGGATAAAGGCACCGATCTTGAAGCCGGGGAAGTCTATCGAAGTAATCTTAATTTTTTTGAGCTAGGTATTTTACGCCGCATAGTGGAGGAGGCTGGTGGTCCCAGTGCCAAAATTGAGATCATTACCACAGCTTCTACTATTCCTATGGAAGTAGGAGAAAATTACCGGAATGCATTTGGGAAAATCGGTTGTGATAATGTCGATATAATGCATGTTCGTACAAGACAGGATACACTAAACAAAGATTACCTGCATAGAATAAAAACCTGTGATGCGGTAATGTTTAGTGGCGGAAATCAATTGCGATTGAGCGTTACAGATGGTGGTACAGAATTTCTTGCCATCATGAAGAGGCGATATATGACTGAAGATTTTTTGATCGCCGGAACTTCAGCAGGCGCTATGGCGATGAGCAAAACAATGATCTATGAAGGAAATGCGACAAGAGCACATTTAAAAGGTGAAGTGAAGATTACTACGGGGCTTGGATTTATTGATTCAGTAATTATTGATTCACATTTTGAAAAACGTGGAAGGTTTGGAAGATTGGCACAGGCAGTTGCTACTAATCCGAGTTGTATAGGTATTGGACTTGGTGAAGATACCGGTATGTTGATAACAGACGGGGATAAAATGGAAGCAATTGGCAGCGGGCTTGTTGTTATAATTGACGGGCATGATATTTTGCATAATAATATTGGCGATATTCCTGATGGCAACCCAATCTCCATCGAAAATTTAAAAGTTCATTTTTGTGAGAAAGGAAATGGGTATGTTATCAGTGAAAGAAAATTTTTGATGGAAGTGAGTGATGGAGCTGTTATTAAAAAGAATGTGGATGTTGAATAGAAGCTGAAAATTGAAAGTCGAAAGTTATTGAAGCATGCGCCAACGGCGGATGCTTTTTTAGTTTAAATTGTGTCAAACTATTTTCATGAAATTATTTTTCTTTTCAATTGTAGTAATGTTAATGACATCTTTTGTTTCTCAAAAGAAAACAAGAGTTATCTTTTTTGGAGATTCAATAACACAGGCGGGTGTTGGCGCAGGAGGATATATTGTAAGAATTGACAGCATGTGTCAAGCAGAAGGTAAAAATGATAGTTATGAATTCATTGGCGCTGGTATCGGTGGCAATAAAGTATATGACCTGTATTTAAGAATGGAAAATGATGTGCTGGCAAAAAATCCGGATGTAGTCATTATTTACATTGGTGTAAATGATGTATGGCATAAATCTACTTCTGGCACTGGTACTGATCCGGATAAGTTTGAAAAATTTTACCAGGCAATTATTGATAAACTGAAAGCAAAAAATATAAAAATTATTATTAGTACACCGGCAGCAATAGGAGAGAAGACAGATTTTAGTAACCCGCAGGATGGTGATATGAATGAATACAGTAATATCATCCGCCGGATCGCTTCAAAAAATAATTTGGCTCTAGTTGATCTGAGAAAAGCATTTCTGGATTATGATCTTAAAAACAATCCTGCCAATAAAGACCGCGGCATTCTTACAACTGACAGAGTTCATTTAAATGCGATGGGCAATCAATTGGTGGCTGATGAAATGTGGAGAGTGATCAAAAGTTTATAGAAGCCCTTTATCTGATTCCCATTTTCTTGTTGGTCTTCCATCATGAGTTATTATATCATAATTATTCTCATTTGCCCATTTTAAAACTTTCTTACGTAATAGTTTGGGGTAGAAATGAGTGACCACATTTTTTGTGTTTGGATATTCTTTGAACAAACCAATCTTGCTTAAAACATCATAGCTGGCTGCTGCGCAACGCATACCGAAAATTGCATAGTCATAGGGAGTCTTTGCAGCAAATGAATCAATCAGGTTTTGCAATTCCATAAATTGCTTTTGCGAAACCGGAACAATCACTGTTGTCCATTTATCTTTTTCGCCGTCCCAATAAATAGATTCGTTTATGCTGTAACCGCCACTTGGCTTTTTATTATTTGGGAGAAGCGGGTTATTACCAGGCCTGAAATCAAGTACTCTTCCCCCAGCTTCAATATTTACATGACCACCTTTTATTCCGCCAAATAATTTTGATTCATCCTGATGATGACCTTTTGCAGGTCTTGAGCCATAAAGAAAATTTATCTTAATCGTATAGGTTGAGTCGCTTGCAAAGCAAGGAT
The DNA here is from genome assembly GCA_035764525.1 of Chitinophagaceae bacterium. Classification (GTDB taxonomy): domain Bacteria; phylum Bacteroidota; class Bacteroidia; order Chitinophagales; family Chitinophagaceae; genus VBAS01. Next base: position 26,418 of record DASTZB010000455.1, read on the forward strand.
TAATAGAAAGAAAAGAAATAAGAATTAAAAAGAATCTCACTGGTTTTATTTGTCAATGCAAAAATATCAACAAAATCAAACCCGGGTGAAAACAATGATGTTAAAATTAATTGCAGTTTACGAGATAATAATTCTTTTTTCCTTTTTGCACCAGGATATATCTATCGTGTAACAACAAATTGTTTTCGATTGATTGTTGAATGTTGTCAATTTTTTTCCTGTTAATGCTCACGCCGCCTCCTTGTACCGTTTTTCTAGCCTCTCCTTTACTAGGAAAAATCTTTGTTTCGGCTAAGAATGTAACAACATCAATACCTGCAGCAATTTTATCTTTTTCAAAATCAATTTTTATTATTCCATCCATGCCTTCAAGTTCATCTATGGTAAGATCCTCTGCGGCAGCATGTTGATTGGAAAATAATTTTTCTGTTGTTTCAATTGCTTTTTTCAACTCCGCTTCACCATGAACAAATTTCGTGACTTCCTCTGCAAGCTTTTTTTGCAATGACCTTTTTGCTGCATCGTTTGTATGTTCAGCTATCAATGACTCGACAGTTGATTTATCAAGGAACGTAAAGATCTTTATCCATTTTTTCGCATCATCATCACTTGCATTCAGCCAAAATTGATAAAACTGGTATGGAGATGTTTTGGTTGAGTCCAGCCAGATATTTCCTTTTTCAGTTTTGCCAAACTTACCGCCATCTGCTTTTGTTATCAATGGACAAGTAAATGCAAAAGATTCGCCGTAATCTTTTTTTCTTATCAATTCTGTTCCTGTTACAATATTTCCCCATTGATCGCTACCACCCATCTGCAGCTTTACATTTTTATTTTTATACAGCCAGTAAAAATCATAACCCTGAACTAATTGATAAGTAAATTCGGTAAAGCTCATCCCGGTTTCACCTTCCAGTCTTTTTTTCACACTGTCTTTACTTGTCATATAGTTTACCGTAATATGCTTGCCCACATCACGGATAAAAGCCAGGAAACTCATTTCTTTGAACCAGTCATAATTGTTTACCATTTCAGCGCAATTAGGTTTTGACGGATCAAAATCGAGAAACTGCATAAGTTGTTTTTTTACTCCCTCCTGGTTATGCCTTAGTATTTCTTCGCTCAGTAAATTTCTTTCTTCGCTTTTACCACTTGGATCACCAACCATACCGGTGGCTCCACCAACCAGGGCATAAGGTTTGTGCCCTGCTCTTTGTAAATGGACCAATAGCAAAATGGGTACAAGGCTTCCAATATGAAGGGAATCTGCGGTTGGGTCAAAGCCCACATAGCCTGAGGTCATCTCCTCATTCAGTTGTTCTTCAGTGCCGGGCACGATATCCTGGATCATTCCCCTCCACTTAAGCTCGTCTAAGAGTTTCATCCTTAAAAGATTTGGCACAAATGTAAAGCAAAAAGAAACCAAGGGTGAAACGGCAATATTTTTCTAACTAATTCGTTTTCAAAGTCTGGATTTTTTGTTGATTCCTATGTATTTCAGCACTTAAAATCTAATTTTACAAGCCGTTCGACCTTATGAAAAACTAATACAAATAGCGCTTATCCGAAAATTGGAACCATGAAACGACCACGCCTCTGTCTCACCCTATTAATTCTATTTGCAAGCCTGTCAAGCTATTCGCAATTCAGAAAGTATTCTAACGAATTCTTAAACATTGGTGCAGGTGCAAGAGGCCTTTCTATGGGTGGTGCGCAAGTTGCATCTGTGCAAGATGGCACATCAGGTTATTGGAATCCTGCAGGTCTTGTTGGTGTTAAAAATAATCCTGAGTTAAACTTAATGCACGCAGAATATTTTGCGGGTATCGGTAAGTATGATTTTGTAAGTGCCGCTTTTCCTACGACAAATAATAAAAGAACATTTGCCATTACAGGTCTTCGGTTTGCAGTAGATGATATCATGAATACCTTATTTCTTGTGGAACCTGATGGTTCCATCAACTATAATAATATTCAGGCATTTTCTTCAGCTGATTATGCGTTTATTTTTTCGCTGGCACAAAAATTAAAGGAGAGTGATAAAAAAAATATCCAGTTTGGTGTAAATGCAAAAGTGATTCATCGCAGTGTTGGCAAGTTTGCAAAAGCATGGGGTTTTGGATTAGATGCTGGTGTACAAATATTCCAGGGCAAATGGAAATTTGGTGTTGCGGGAAGAGACATCACGACCACATTTAACACATGGTCTTTTACATTTACTGAAAAGGAAAAAGAAGTTTTATACTTAACGAATAACGAGATACCAGTTAAGTCTTCAGAGATGACCGCACCAAGACTTGTATTGGGTGTTGCCCGTGATTTTCGCATTAGCAAAAAAGTTGGTTTGCTTGCAGAGGCAAACCTTGATCTCACTTTTGATGGTAAACGAAATACTGTTATTAGTGCTGATCCTGTAAGTGCAGACCCGAAACTTGGACTTGAATGTAATATTAATAACATATTTTATGTA
>DASTZB010000456.1:0-8055 GCA_035764525.1 Chitinophagaceae bacterium
CATTGGCTCATCTGCCTGGTGGGGACCACCCAAAAAATTTGACAGGGAGATCAAGGAACGAAGGATAAGCTGGCTCGAGCTCTTTTTCGATCTCGTTTATGTGATCGCCATTGCCCGCATCACACATCATTTATCATTAAATATAAGCATCGGGGGTTTTTTGGAATATGCTTCTTTGTTCATCCTTATTTTCTGGGGTTGGATCAACGGCAGTCTATATCATGACCTTCACGGCAATGAGGGGCTGAGAACCCGCTTAATGACACTCTGGCAAATGATGATCATTGCAGCACTTGCAATTACGATCGACCATCCAACCGGTAAGCAGTATTTCAATACCACTATCGTATTTATGATCATGCAGCTCTTTATTACTTACCTGTGGTGGAGCGTCGGTATTTATGATAGAAGTCACCGGCAATACAACAAACCCTATGCAATAACCTACCTGTTAGCACTTGCATTAATGGGGATCAGCCTGCTTTTATCACATGAATGGCTGAAGGCTCTTGTTCCGCTGGTGATCATCTGTAATTATTCTCCTCCTTTCATCGCACATCGATTGTTGCGTCGATCATCACTGGATCTTAATTTGACTTCCAGCATGTCGGAACGTTTGGGATTGTTTACCATTATTGTTTTTGGTGAGGTTGTGTTAGGGGTAGTGAATGGGATCAGTGAGCTGGATCTTACAGTTATTTCAACATGGTTGAAATTTGCTTTTGCCATTGCTATTGTTTTTGCATTATGGTGGATATTTTTTACCATGGCATCGAACCGAAATGCAAAAAAAGGTTTTACGAATGCTACATTGCTTGAGTTGCTTTATATCCCAGCGCTGATATCACTTGGATTGATCGCAGCATGCTTCTCTTCGTTATTCGATGCAGAACATTCACTTCATTTGCAAGAAAAAGTTTTTGGTTATGCCATGATTATCTTTTTTACTAGTATTTGCCTGTTGATGGGCTTGCTGGAAACTCCGGATAAAGTCCGCATGATCATACGGCCGGTTCGTATCTCGTTATTTGTTGTTGCATTAGTTTTTCTTTTCTCCACACTTGTCATAATTAACCTTGACAGCTTGTATTATTTACTGGCGGTCATCATCCTTCTTGTAGCTGAGATTTTATACCTGAATTCACTTTACTATCGATTGAACATTGGAGAAAGTGATGTTAAGGATTAATTGGCTCAGGGAGATCAATAAAAAGCATTCGGGCTTAATTTTTGTTTTAACTTGTCTCAGTATTTTATGAAAGTGGTAGATCATTCTATGCAATCAATATTAACCATAAACCTAAAGTGATGAAAAAACTTATTTTTCTTCTCGGTTTTGTTGCCATCAATTACATTTCATTTGGACAAAGAATTGATATCGGTATAAAAGGGGGCGTGAATTTTTCAAAATTGGAGATCCCTGATATCCACACTTCCAATAAAACGGGATATCATTTGGGTGCCTATTCACTTTTCAAATTTGGTAATCTTGGCCTTCAGCCCGAGTTTATTTTTTCTCAGCAGGGATCGAAAGTGGACCTGGGCGACTGGGATACCAAATACATCAATATTCCGATCATCCTGAAACTTTACCTCGGTGGTGGATTTAACCTGCAGGCAGGACCACAGTTTGGATTTTTAAATAAAGCCGAGCTCGATGGAAATAGTATTAAAGACGATCTTAAAAATGCCGATGTCAGCATCGGATTGGGTGTGGGCTGGGATACTCCGATAGGACTCAAACTTGATGCCCGGTATAATTTGGGGGTGACTGACAACAGCGATGATCCGGCTTATGAGACTATTAAAAACCAGGTATTTCAATTATCTCTCGGATTCGGAATATTTAAACTTGGTAAAAAATAGGATCAAGCGGCAGCTTCAATCCATTATCGGTATTTAAATAATATAGAAACTACAAATTATAAAATTATATGAATGTGATGCTGCAACTGAGCCTCGGCCCCAAAGGAGCTGGCTTCAAAACACGTAGCTTGCATTATTAAAACCCTCTTTATGCAATACATGGTGATTGAACATTTCCATCCCGGGAAAATAAAAGAGTTATATCGTCGCTTTGATGAAAAAGGAAGAATGCTTCCGGAAGGAGTGAAGTATATCAATAGTTGGATAAGTGAAGACATGACTATTTGTTACCAAGTAATGGAAAGTGATTCTATTGATAAATTGGAAATATGGATTAGCAATTGGAATGACATAGTAGATTTTAAAGTGATACCTGTCATCACTTCTGCAGATGCAAAGAAGAGAGTGAATGAATTAAAGACATCAAAATAGCTATTTGGTTTTTTTCCATTGCAGATATTTTGTTTCTTCCGGCACATCTGTAAAACTTTCAAATGATATTTTATATCCGTCGGGATCTCTTACCTGCACGACCCACATTTTGTTGCCAACAAAAGGCTCAGGTGCTACAAGTCCATTTGAAGTAATTTGTTCATACATAGCTAACGCATCTTCGCAGATAAAAAATATTTCTACTCCTTCGCCATGCTTATCTTTCGGTACATTATTCTTTTCATTGTATTCCTGCAGCATTAAGGCGCCATTGTCTATTACCAGCCAGCACCATTTTAGTTTTCCCTCGTCGACCCAGCTTTCCCCAATTGAGAATCCAAGTACTTTTAAATAAAAGTTTAAAGATGATTCCATGTCTTTAACCATGAAAAATGGAACGACCTGTTTGACATTAGGCTTTGAACGGCTGCTCATTTTAAAACTGAAAGGAAAGAAATGAAATAAACCGGCTGAACAACTGGTCTATTTTAATTCTTTGTTTGTATGATCGGCTGATCTTTGATCACTTTTAAAAGTTGTCCATAAGTAGGTATTTGTGCCATGATCTGTGACCGAAGATGAGTCAGTAAATAAGTTTCAGATTGGTAAAACATAAATGCTACTACTGGATTTATAGCTGCTTTCATTTTCTTGTAATAAGTTTCCAGCGATTTTTCTTGTTCAGCCCGTTGTACAAAGAATTTCGATGCTAAAGAATCAGCAATTGTTGGTGTCATGTTTCCGTAGGCAGCAGCAGTTCTTTCATACAGTCCAAGTCTGATCCTGGCCCATTTTGCAGTAGCCTTTTCATATTCATCATAAACCTTCCAGAAGGCAACAGAATCTTTTCCCGAAACCTGTACAAGTTGCGCTACCGCTTCTTTTTTTTGCACACCTAATAAATTAACTATTGCTTCAGCTTCTGCATCAGATGTTTGGGCCTTAAGTGCAGTTCCAGATCCAAATAATAGTATGGTCATGAGGGGGATACTAAGTTTCATAATTTAAATTTTAAGTAAAGAAATTAAAATCGGATCAACTAACAAAGGCTAAAAATATTCCTGTCCGTTCTTGAACTTGTCCAAAGGTATTGCATTAATAGCATTGACGAAGGCAGACATGGGATAGAGTGGACACCATCATTCAATTTTCTTAATCACCAAGTTTAAGGGTAATACCTGCTCTAAACTCCAGTATCCTCAGCGGTGAAGTATAAACCTGTGCCACTGTATGTTCATGTATAGACTGGGTGCTGACATTGATGAATTGTACTTCCAATGGTTTTCCATCTGGATCATTCATCGTCTGTGCATCCATAAGATGTTTGGTATTGATATAATTGATTTCGCCACCCCGGATAGTGTTTGCGCTGATATCTATCATTACTTTGGTACTACGCTTGTTCTTTGAAAAGATCGTCGGATTTATCTGCAAACCACCCCCGGCACTCCAGTACATCGTTTTATCATTTATTATATTTTCCTGTTCAAGTGCATGGCAGCCGCCATCATCTTCCGGGTCACCAATGTATATGGAACTATAGAAATTATATAAACCGCCTTTTGCATTAATATAGGGGATAATAAAATTCTTATCGCTTAGGAGGTCAAATCTGGCCTGCAGGTTTGCGTTAAATGCATTACTGCTGTAATCAACTGGTAAAACAGTTGAAGTATTATTATCAAATTGAAATGTTTGATCAATTCTTTCATGAGCATATATACCTATGCCAAATTCAAGCCCTGCTGATAATCTTTTTAATTCCCCTGGCAGTTGATATAAAACGCCCGTTTGCAGGCTATGCACCGGTTGAATGTTCTTACCCATTTCTTGCCTGGGTAATCCGAGGCTGTAACTGCTTGTAAACTTCCACTGCTGGCTGTTCGCGGAGAAAAATAAAAAACCAAAGAGGAGAGTAGAAATGAATTTCATAGCCGTAGTTTTTTGGTTAACAGATAAAGGTCATACTGAAGTTACAGTTATTGCCAGGCGAAATAAAATAAATGTTGTTAAATATGGTCAAAATTTAACCTCACTCGATCTTTGGTAACCGCATATTATAGCTTCCCTGTTTTAATTGGAGTGCTTCTACTTTTCCTGCAGCATTTCTAATTAGGGTAAAGAAAGCATTTGGCACTTCACGAACAGAGAAATTGCTGTAGTCTGAGAAGAACATTTGGTATCCTGTTGCAGGCTGACGATTCTGTTGTAAACAAAGATTATCTCCGCAGAACGAAATTGTCAAGGTGTCTTTCTCTAAAAGAAAATTGCCAACCAATTGATGCAATGTATCTTTCGGAGCAACTACCGTTTTTTTAAAAGTTGGCTTATAAAATCCTTTCCAGTCATAAACCAATGCGACGCTATTCAGCAATTCATTAATTACCGAGAAATTTTCACCATTGATCATGATCACAACGCCATTTCCTCCCTGCATACTTCCATACGATGTGCAAAGAAATGCTTCATTGCCTCCATTGTGAGTAAAATACAATTGCCCACCCTTCTTCTCAATAAATACACCCAGGGCTACACTGCTATCTATATATGGCGTCAACCTTTTTTTCATCATTGCGGGCGATAAAACTTTTTTTGATCTTCCTTCAAGCGCCAACTGGCATTCGATAATATATTTTGCAAGATCGGTAGGCGTGGTCCATAAACCGGCTGCTGCCTGCTCTGGGTAGATATGATATTTACCCGTGACCGATTTACCATTTCCATAATATCCAGTTGCAAGATTGAGTGTAGTTGTTGGTGGTTGCTGATAACTGCTATTTGTCATGTCTAATGGCTGCAATATATTTTTCTGCATCCACTCTGCATAGTTGCTTTTGGTGATCTCGGTTAATATCAGCTGAGTGATCGTCGTGCCACCTCCGGAGTATTTAAGTTTTATATCTGGTTCAAATAAAGACCGAACAGCTTTGGTATTGGCAGGTGGTTTGCCATCCAGAATTTGTAGTAAAGTTGGTAATGTATCTGTTTTTTCATAGCCGGGAAATCCATGAATATCCAAACCAGCTGTATGACTTAAAAGATTATAAATTGATATCTTTCTATTTTTTGATAAACTATCATAAGGAAATTTCCAGCTGGTGAGATAATTGTTAATATCTGCTTCTGGGTCCAGCTTTCCCATCTCCACTAATTTTAAAATTCCCATGCTGTTAATGCTCTTACTGATAGAGGCTGCCTGGAAACGGGTATCGGTTGTTACTTTTCTCTTTTCCTGCACATCAGCCCAGCCATATCCTTTTGCCCATTCAATTTTATAATCATGGATCACTGCAATACTGAGTCCCTGTATCGCAGTTTCTTTCATTCCTTTTTCAAGATTCAATTTTGGAATAGTGTCGCCAAAAATGATTCCGGGAGCTAATGAGTTTTCAACTGTATTTATTTTCTTCTGAAGAGCCGGGTCAATTGTTTGACTGGAAACTGTTATGGGTAATAAAAACAGGATGATAAGTTGTTTCATTTATTGTAATGGTTTGAAGGGCTAAATTAATTGTTTTAATGGGCAAACCAGTTGAGTGTGAGCTCAACACCTTGTAAATTTTATTTACCATTAAATAGAACCGGCTATCATATTTTGAATGAACTGGGTTTTATTTGGTATAACTTAATTCAAAACTTAAAGCCATGAAAAATATTTTCCTTCTTTGCATATGCCTTGTATTCCTGTGCTCCTGCATTGCACAGGATGGGCATCCTGCAGCAACCCAAAATGTTTCGTCTTCGGCTAAGATTACTGCGGCTGACTGGCAATCTGATCTCAAATTTCTTCAACAGGCGGTTCATAAAGATTATTCATTTCTTTTTAAAAAAGTAACAGCTGAAGAGTTTGATGCTGCCGTTGATAAATTATATAATGCGATCCCTTCAATGAAAGAACACGAAGTGCTGGCAGGCTTTGCCACCATTGTTTCTTTATTCAAATACGGACATACCAACATTGGTTGGCGTGAATCACCAGTAAAATATCATGTGGCCCCGGTCAATTTTTATTGGTTCAGCGACGGCGTTTATGCCGAAGGAGCCGATAAGAAATATGAAATGATAGTTGGAGCAAAATTGTTGAGAGTAGAAGGCATTCCGGTTGAAAAAGCACTGGCAGCAATAAAACCATTGGTACCCGTTGAGAATGATCAATACTTTAAAGCATATGGCCTCGATTTTTTAACCATACCGGAGGCGTTGCATGCACAAAAAGTTTCTAAAGAACTGAAACCAACTCTGACATACACATTCGAAAAAGATGGGAAGTCCTTTGATCAGACAATTACCACGATCGAAGCATTTCGCTTGCCAAGACAATATGGATTTGCAAAACCGGGTGACGATTGGATAAGTGCAAGAGATCAATCTGCTACACCGAATTATTTGAAGAACCTTGACAATATCTATTATTACGAATACCTACCTGTATCAAAAACAGTTTATGTTCGTCAAAGCCAGGTGCAGGATGATAAAACAGAGGCGATCCCGGCTTTTTATAAAAAGGTTTTTGATTTTATTGAAAAGAATGATGTAGAACGCCTGGTGCTGGATGTTCGCTTAAATGGCGGCGGAAATAATTATAAGAATAAACCTGTCGTTACAGGTATAATAGAAAGCAAGAAGATCAATCAGCCGGGAAAACTATTTGTCATCATTGGTCGACGAACTTTTTCTGCCTGTCAAAACCTGGTCAATGAATTACATAATTATACTAATGCTGTGTTTGTCGGTGAGCCTACTGCAGAAAATATTAATTTTTATGGTGACACCCGGAGAGTGGAGTTACCAAAAAGTAAACTGCCTGTTTTTCTTTCTTTCGCATGGTGGCAGGATAAGCCACAATGGGAAAATGATGATTGGCTTGCACCCCAATTATCAGTTGAAATGAGTTTTGCGGACTATAAAAACAATAAAGACCCAATGCTGGATGCCTGTTTGAATTTTTCGGATAAAGATCTCGTGCTGGACCCAATGCAACATCTAAGAAACCTGTTTACGGCAGGTAAACTTGACCAGGTGGAATCGGAAGCAAAGAAAATGGTTGCTGATCCAAAATACCGCTATGTAAAATTTGAACAAAAGATCAACCAGGCAGGATACGATTTGTTGAATTCAAAGCAGGTTGACCAGGCATTATATGTTTTTGATTTGAATACAAAATTATATCCTAAATCAGCCAATGCATGGGATAGTTATGCGGAAGCAAACTGGAAAGCGAATAGAATTGAAAAAGCTGTTGAATACTATAATAAAGCAATAGAACTGGATCCCAATGGTGTGACAGGTGATAATTCAAGACGAATGCTTGATCAGATCAAAAGAGCCAAACCATTTTAATACTGCAAATGGGTTGCTAAACATTCAGATAATTGAAAGAGTTGCTTGCATGTAGGCGACCGTTTTCAATAATACAATTATTGATTTATGAAAAATACAATTATCCTGTTAGTATTCGTCATCATTACAAATACCATTCACAGCCAGCAATCAAGTTCATTTCAAATTGATTCCTATTTTTCTGCCTTGATAGTTAAGAACATTGACAGTTCGGTGAATTTGGTATCAATCAGTGCTTGGACTTAAAACGAGATTTCTTCCGAGCACACCCGAGGGAATAAGGGTCGCTATAATGGAGTCACCACAAATCGTGTTAGAAATAATTGAAAATAATGCATGGCTGGATCCTAAAGAGTTTTTGAAAGGAAAACCAGAAGGGACAAAGTTACACGGCTATTTCAAAATTGGGTTTAAAGT
>DASTZB010000457.1:0-3367 GCA_035764525.1 Chitinophagaceae bacterium
TTACTCTTCGCATCAGTTCAATATCGCCCTGTTCTTTATTATCGGGATAATTTACAATAGCACCGCTATAAAGTTTATCAGGAACTTCTTTGATCACTTCCAGCATTCGAAAAACTTTTTCGCCTTTAGTTTTGATATCAATTTCGCCATTGTCATACATTTTGCTTAGTTCAGTAACATTAACCAATGTTCCGTTCTCCTGTAATTTATTGTTTACAACCGCCGGTATGCCAAATGGTTTTTTATTCTCGTGACATTCTTTCACGAGCTGCTTATATCTTGGCTCAAAAATGTGAAGGTTTACATTTTCACCGGGATATACCACAATGCCAAGAGGAAATATGGGGATGAAATTGGTCATAAAATTTTCAGGGGTGTAAAATTATGGATTATTAAGAAAGTCTGCTACTGTTTTTCCCTCCAAAGTTCATCCAACTTTTTATATTTCAAAAAAGTGTAACGGGCATTTATTCTTGCGCAATGATACCCCGTTGCACCATCAAGAAAGCCCAGTTTAAAAAAATAGTTTTTGATAAAAGAAAAGGCTGCCGAAAAAAATATTTTAAATGATCCCGATGTTTTTTGTTGTTTAAAATATTTCTCTGCATTCAGTGCTGCATAATTTTCCATTTTGTTTTCATACTCAGAAAAGTTAGCGGCGGTTTTATGCAGCACATACCCAGAAACTGAAATTACTTTTACGTCTTTTGGTAATACCAACGATTCATGAACATCTGCATCATTCCACTTTATTTTCATTCGGTTGAAAAGACGAATATGTTTATCATTTCCCCACTCGCCAAAACGAAGCCATTTGTTTCCTAAGAAATTTTTAAATTTGAATTCAAACACTTTCTTCTCATCAGTCAGCTCTTCCGTCAATAAATTTTCCTTCAGTTCCTGGTCTATAGCTTCATCTGCATCAAGACTGAGTATCCAATCATATTTCGCTAATGCATTGGCTTTATTTTTTGTTTTGCCAAATCCTTCCCAACTACCTTCAACCAATCTTGCATTGTTTAGTTTTACTATTTTTTTTGTTCCATCTGTGCTGCCATTATCATAGACAAGGATATCATCCGTAAGACCGGAAAAACTTTTTATGGTTTCGCCAATAACCTTTGCTCCATTTTTACAAACAATAACAACCGAAATCCTTTGCATGCTGCAAAATAAAATTATTAAACTCATTCATTTGTCTTTATTATAAAGAGTATTTTTGATCACGCCAGAAATCATGACCGAACTATTATCAAAATTGCGGCAGGGCGATGCAAAAGCATTGGCAAGAACCATTTCATTGGTAGAAAATGAAGCGAACGGCTATGAAGAATTATTGCGATCATTGCCTCTTAATCTGAATAAACCAATTATCGGTATTACCGGCCCACCAGGCGCCGGCAAAAGTACATTGGTTGATTCGCTGATCGGTTTACTTGTAAATAATGGAAAAAAGATCGGGGTGCTTTGTGTTGACCCATCTTCGCCGTTTAATCTTGGATCATTACTTGGCGATCGAATAAGAATGAGTAAATGGTATGATAATCCAAATGTATTTATCCGTTCATTGGCAACAAGAGGCTCGTTAGGTGGTTTACATCCTAAGATCATTGAAATAACTGAGCTCATGAAAGCTGCAGCTTTTGATTTTATTATCGTCGAAACAGTTGGCGTAGGACAAAGTGAAGTTGAAATTGCCGGCCTCGCTGATATAACAGTTGTTGTTGTTGTACCTGAGGCCGGTGATGAAGTGCAAACCATGAAAGCTGGCTTGATGGAGATCGCTGACATTTTTGTGGTAAATAAAGCTGACCGGCCCGATGCTGATCAGTTTGTAAAAAACCTGCGACTGATGCTGGCGCCTGCCTTTCATAACCGGTATGATGAAGTGCCGGTAATAAAAACGGTAGCTTCACAAAATGAAGGTGTAAATGATCTGCTGAAAGAAATAGAACATTTATTAAAACATCATCATTCGAAAGAAAAGAAATACTGGTTACTGGCAGAAAGAGCTTACCAGCTTATTCAGCGAAAGAAGATGAATGATATTGATAAAGAAAGACTTAAAAAAGAAATAAAAGAGCTTTCGGACAACAATTCATTTCAATTGTATTCATTTATAAAAAATTATGTGTAGCATGGAAATAATCCCCAATGAAAATTTACCAAGGATGGCTGAATGTGAGCCGGCAATTATAAAAGTACAACCCGGAAAAATATATTCATGGTGTACTTGTGGCTTGAGTGCCACCCAGCCATTTTGTGATACTGCGCACAGAAATATTCAAGATGAACCCTATCGTAGCATAAAGGTCATGTTTGATAAAGAAGAAGAAGTTTATTTCTGCCAATGTAAAAAAACTAAAACGCCACCTTTTTGTGACGATACGCATTTAACATTAAAAAAGTAAGAAAAAGTCACTTTCAAACATTTTTTTCATTTTTATCGCCATTTTTATACTGTTCATCGAAAGAATTATCTGACTCATTCTTCGCTGGATACTTTGACTCACAAAATTTATCAGTTATGAAAAAAGTATCTGTTATTCTTGCTTTTACATTATTAATTATTTTTCTAAGTGGTTGCCCATTGAAGGAAATTATATCCAGGTTAAACACAAAAGCATTTCTATCAGTGCTACTTGCTGCAATGATGTTCTTACCAGCTTTGATAAAAAAAGCTGATTTGTTTATTCATCCCAATCACATCCGATCGGTGCGCCGGGTGGGATCTCTTTATGAATTGTTGGTTTTGCTTTTTCAGGCTCTTTCATTCTTTCCAATGCAAGTAATAAATGGCCCTTATAAGTTGTGTCGGTAGTTGTTTTCACTTTAGCCTCAATCAAAATCTTTAGATCTTTCAATGCTGTTTGTAATATTGATTTTACGGCAAATGAATTATTATCACTAATGCTTGCAGCAAGTAGATAAGTTAGTAGCACTTCTTCCGTTTGCATTTGTATCAATCCATCTATCCCTGTCAATCTAGGCGCTTTCCATGTTTTAGACATGAGCATGTTGATCATTTCAGCGACACCCAACCCCTTATTCATTGCTTCATATTGCACCATCCTGTTTAATCTTTCAGAATTAAATAAAAATGATAAAGGAAGATCGGCAGCTGTTTCTGCAGGAGATAAAACATCAAATGCAAGTCCTGTTCTTTTACGAAACAACTCTCTTGAAAATCCATAGCCTGCCGGCAATGGCGGAATTATTTCTGCAATGCGGTCCGGCAAGCTCAAAAACTTTGGGTCAATGCAATCAATGATGGTATTTAAGGCAGCTGCCTGTTCTTGTTTTGATAAAGACTTCGTTATTATTTGTCCGTCACCCCGCAATGAATAATTATAAAACATGCCGCCAA
>DASTZB010000458.1:0-3582 GCA_035764525.1 Chitinophagaceae bacterium
CGCTTATAAATCTCTTAATGTTGGAAAACTGATCGGTATGCCAGTGGCAGGAACCGGAACAGCAGTATGGTGGGAAACACAGATCGACCCTACCCTTGTATTTGGAATTCCAATGGTAGCATTTATCGGGAAAGAAGATCGTCCCGTTGAAAATCTGCAGCTCGAACCGGATATAAAAGTCGTGAATGATTTTAAATCTATTTTAAAAGGAAAGGATCCTCAACTGGAAAGAGCAGTCAAGGAAATGCTTGAAGAGATCAAGAAGCCATCTAAGACAGGATTTTGAAAACACTAAAATATTTCAAAGCCCCGTATCAACGGGGCTTTTAGTTTCTGATTTATTCATGTTTGCCAAACTTATATTTCTTTCAGCATTTCTATTGTTGTAATATTTTGAGGCAAGACTCAGGACAGGCGGAAATTTCATTATTATTTTATTTCGTAACATAATTCCACCATTCCGCTTTTGTAGGCTGCCACGTCTTTCAAGTGCAATGCTTGTTCCTGTTCTATGTGATCAAAAAAAGATAATCCATCACCCAAAATAATTGGTAAAACGGATATCCTTATTTCGTCAACCAATTTTAAACGAATGAAATCTTTGACAAGCATTGCTCCGCCTACAATCCAAACATTTTTATATGTTGGTTTTAATTGTTCATTCACAAGTTTGTCCAGGTCACCAGAATAAATTTCAACATTCTGTCTTTCAACCGGCAGGTTTCTGTGTGTTACTACAATAGTCGGCGTGTCTCCATAAGCCCAACCATAAGATCTTGAAAGCTGCAGGGCATGTTCGTATGTCCGTGCGCCCATTACATAGCAATCTATTGTTTTAAGAAATTCCTCTGTGTTTTGTTCAGCAACTCCTTTCTCGTAATAATCGGTTGTCTCAAACCAGGAAACGCTATTATCTTTCTTAGCAATAATTCCGTCAAGACTTGAAACCATATGTATCGTTATTTTAAATATGTCTGTTGTCATCTTAGGAAGAATTTTAGATCTTGCAGGAGATTTGTTCTACTATGTGTCATTTTCAAATTGCTTGTATTAAGACTACTGTAAATTCTATTGACTCTTTCAATTTCAGCTTTCGGTGGCGTTGTAAATAGTGTTGTTGCTTTTACCTTCCATTTGTAAAGAAATTGCCAACCCTGATCCTGAATGATTATATTCTCGTCTGTTAAAGCAAGCAGGAGGTCAGCGATAATCTTCCAACCACCAATTTTATTGTATAGTTTCAGAATTGTCTTTTTAATATCGTGGCTTCCTTTCGCATATATGTCTCTAACTCCTTCCAAAATCTTGTTATCAGTATTCTTAGCTAAAATTTCGACTGCCTTGTCACGAACTCTTTTGGTTGTATGAATAAGTAACTCCAATGAATACTGTTTGGCTTTATCTTCATTGAACTTATTGATCGCCGTTAAACATGCAATAACTAACTTACTCTTTTCAGAACTAATATATTGTTCAAATATTGGTAAGTCTTCACTGTTTGTCGTTTCAGATAAGCCAAGCAAACTGCCCGAAAGAAATTGTTTGTTGGTTATTCTTTGCCTATACAAAACTGCAAGATCAATTCCTTTATCTTTTAGCAGAAGCCTGCTCAATTCCCTTACTGAAGCTGCCTCATCAGATAATAGCATTATAATTTGTTCATTGAATTTTCCAATAAATCGTTTACTCGCATATAATGCTTCTAGGCGAACCCTTGCAAATTGGTCTGCCAGAAAAGCTTCAATTAACTCTTTTTGAACATCTGTTTCGAAAACTGAAATATGTTTTATGAGTTCCAACCGAACCAAAAAGTTTTTGTCGTGACTTATTTTATTTATCTGCCCTTTGGTTGGGTTTGTATTAGCTAAAAAGATTTTGTAATACCGAAACCTTGTTTTATCATCAAGACTATTTATTTTGGCGTAGAACTCATCTGAAAATTCCTGACTTAAAATAAATTGAATAATTCTACTATAAATTTCATTTAAATCAACCCGTTCAACTTTCAATAACCAGCCTATCGTTGGTAGTTGTTTTACTAAATCAGCGACATGCGTGGTATCTAAAAAAGATGCGATTGCTTCAGTCGCGGCCTTTCTGACTGCTGAAACCCAATCACCAAGCCGAAAAAGAATAAATTTTATTCCTTCCGGGTTCTTTAGTCTTGCAAGTTCCTTAACCGCTTTTTCTCTTACATAACCGTTGCTGTTTAAACTGGCAATGCTTAACAATCCTGCGTAAGTTTTTTCATCGAAATCGATTTTATAAAAATCTAAATTTTCATTTTTAACAGGCAAATGCTTTAATATGTCAGCAGATTCATTCAGTGATCTCAACTTTCCAAACAGATGTAAAATAGTCTCTGCTGCCTTGGTTTGTATAAGAATATTATCATTTCGTAAAAATGCAATTAATGAATAGATAGTGCTTGGTGTTCCAAGTTTTTGAAGTGTGTCAAAGCATTGAAGTTTGTCAACAACATTTTCCTTTTGAATAAACCATTTTGGTCTTTCATTTAATACTTGAATGCAGCGATTTATTTCTGTGTAGTCCATCAATCAGGTATCAATTTGTGGCAAGTAATGCTCCTCTTGCCACCTCTTAAAACTACTTTATAGTACGAATCCATCCAAATCAGGCAGACCCGATAGCTATCGGGTTGCGAAACTTATATTTCGTTCAGCATTTTTTATTATTGTAATGTTTGCAGGGCAAGATCACAGGTCGGAAAAAATTATACATATTATTGCTGTGCTGTTCCACTTTTCATTTTTTCAATCACCTCTTCGCCTTCTTTTGTAATACCCATTATTTCGGTCATAACTTGAGAGGTATCAAAAAAAACAATTTTAGCAATCGGCGTATCGAAGCTGGAAATTATCGGGAAGCCTTTATCCTCGAATTGAGAAATTACTTTATCAAGATCAGCAACAGGTATTCTATACGCAAAGTGCTGCACTCCTCCTGCAGGATTTTTATCAATATAATCCTGAAATACGCTTGGTCCTGAAAGTGGCTGAATCAGTTCAATAAATGTCCCGCCTGAATAAGCCTGGGAAACCAGCGATTCTGCATCAGATGGCTTTCCATAATAAGTGGCATTAAACTCTTTGACACAAATGGTTACGATGTTACTAAAATTGGTTATGCCCATCACGTCCTGGAAAAATCTTTTTGCTGCATTAATATCTTTTACTACCCAGGCAATTTGAGCAAGATTTAAGCCCAAAGAAGTTTTTAATATAGTAGTGTCCATAAAATTATTTAGAGTGTTTTATTTTACCGAGAAGATAATGAATAATCAGAGCAAGGAGGATCCAGTAGAAAGCAAACCCGATAAGAAAAAATGGAGGCGGTGTATCCGGATCCCGGCGTAGAAATTTAATAAAAGGTAACAGGGGCCCCATCAAAATAACTTTGATGGGAGATAGAATTGTGGATACTGTAGATTTCCAGGGTATTTGTGATTCCGATCCAAACAAAGACTCGGGTGGTTGATCCAAAAGCAAACTGGTGCCAAAAAGAAAGGCAGCGGCAAAAACGAGGAAGAGGAAAACAAATTTTATCCTTGTGATCTTCATG